>JBBRRL010000050.1:0-9034 GCA_038200775.1 Nitrospirales bacterium | reverse complement strand
TATGTTCTTTAACCGTCCGCTACCGAACGCCTCATTGATTCCGGTTTACAGATGTCAATGAGGCAATAAGCGCTCATACGCGATGTCATCCTTGGGAAGGCGCTTTCTATCAACCGCAGTAATTGGGCCGCCTCATTTGATTGCCCGAACCACCATTCGGAATTTGGACTTATTCAGACTTCTGAGGGATTCAATGGAATACCGGGAGCTAAACTCTCTCGAGACTTTCCTCCACCAGTCAAGGTTCTGAGCGAAATAGTACAGTGGATGAGGCGGACTTCGGCGGGAGGCCCTTCAGAAACCGACAAAGTCAGGCGCAGACGAACCAGATGCGACGCCGACAATATCTTTTTTAAGGCCCGCAAGAGGAAAAACAGCCTTTGGTGAGAGCTGGAGTAACGAACCTCTGTCAAAATGCACAGATGCGTGTTGCGTCGGATTACACGATAGAGTTCCCTAACAGCGAGGAGTTGTTGAGACTCCGGTATATGCTGGATGGAGATAGCGCCATCGAACGTCTCATCCCGAAAGGGAAGTTTGCAATATCAGATAGGCAGCAAAAGTCCCTTGGTCGCAGTTTTGCATCAGCTTCTAGTAGAGCTGTGATAGACATATCGACACACACTCGGCTATTGAAAATCAAAAGAATGCCAGAGTTTCTGGATGTGCTAGGGCGCCACTTGCGGCATCGAGCATAAACTATCCACGAGCGAGGCGGTCGAGAATTGAGAGCTGCGACATTAACTCATATAAGCCGTGTTCAGTCGGATTGTTTTGGGAATATATAGCAGTGTCGCGGTAGAGGCCCTGCTCATTTTTCTTCCAAGCCAAGGTCGTACCAAACTTTTACGCTCTTCTTTAGTTCATCGTCTGAGTTCGCCAGTTCAATTCCCGAATCAATCCGAGGAGATATGGTGCGGATCTGCAGCGAATCCTGTTCTAGGAAATCGGCCACTCGCTCCATAAGAGGATAGGCGCGGTGGGAGGCGTAAGAGATGAATGCACCTATAGTCCCATTTGGAATTCGCTGCCGCTCAGTGTTAGACAAGCTACTGAAAAGCTCTTCGATTCCGACCAGCCGGAGCGGCATCTTAGTACTCGGACAGCACAGAATATTCTGAAGAGAGGTAAACTGGGCGAGAGTCGGTGATTGCACTGGCACTTCCGTCGGCAGCAGGGCTAACTGAATCTTTTTATCACTGAATTTAGCGCGTCCTTGATCGATCTTTTAATTGGCTTCGGCACCCAAGCCTTTAGGAAATCGGGAATTAGCTCTTTTAGACGATCACGTTCCTTGTTGTAATTTTGTAGCCACCAGCCGTCTCCGTACGGATCAAATGTTGGTTTTGCTGTTCGACGAAAAAATGCAGTGTTATGCACGACTTCAATCAAGCAAAACATCTCATCCGTCTTCAAGAAATCGAACATATTGCGGATTGTGGGAATATGGATATCGTCGACAATCAGAATTGCGCCTGGATTCAGCAGAGGATAGATTGTGTAATATTCAAGTTCCGGAAATGGATAACCATGGGGCCCGTCGATGAAGGCTGCGTCTAGCGGGTGTTCGAAGCAATATTCCGGCAACGTTCGTTGGGTAGGCCCCTCGATAAATTCTACTGAACTGCGATTCAAAAGAGGTGAGGTTTGCGTCGTCATAAAGTGGCCTGTTCCATCCCCTAACGCACCATCTGGTAATACAAAAACTTTGTGGTCACGACTAAGATGCGAGAATAACAGCGTAGATTTGCCGCAACCAGTTTCAAGAGAGTGCAAAATGTCGAATTTGGAACAATGGCGGAGCATGCCTTTGAGTACTTCTGCAGAAAGGGTACCGTGCGGGTACAAATTTCCTGGCAATGCTATGAGCTTCCGGATTAAATCATCCAGATTGATATTTTGCATTTTTCCTCACAGCATTGATTCCGTTTCCGATGAGGTCGGGCGATTTAAGGGTCGCCACATCAATCGAGACCTTAATCGAGACTTTGCTTGTAGAGGCTTCGGCGATGTTTCTAAAGATCTCTGCTCTTCTTTGGTCTTAAAAAGCGAACACTTAGAACGGTTGACTTGGAAGTGCTGTGAGCATTGGAATCCACTGACCCTCCGAAAAATAAACAGGCATGCACAGGAATTTATCGCACAAGCGCACTGCCGATCATCAAACTGTACACGATTGCTTGTGGGGCTTGACTTAGAGACGCAACAATTGTGCAAGAACACCGGTGCGCGTGGTAGTCTTTGTTTTCTCCATGATGTGCTTGATATGTTCTTTAACCGTCTGCTCCCGAACGCTCAACGAATTCCCTATTTCCCTGTTCGTCCAGCCCTTGAGAAGCTGTTGGATGACAGTCACCTCGCGCCCAGTCAGATGGAAGCGCTCCTTGCTCAGGTCTAGAAAGCCATGCTTTCGGCGCCCTAGCGTTTCTAGAGTGACGAGGATCTGTGCTTGTTGTGCATTTTCGTAGTCGGGTATTCCCACCCCACAGATTAGGATCGGCCGCGGACAATTCGATAATACGTCTTTGACACGGAACTGCTCCCAGTCTTTCGCATGGGTCCGTGCCTGCATCTGCCTTTTAACCTCGTGACACACCGCTACCACTCGTCCAGGCAGAGTCCTAGTCTTCTCCAAGCCGTCAAGTCGATTGATTGCCTTGCAGAGCTCCAATGCTACGCTGTCCTGATAGACCAGTTTTCTGGATGAATTAAAGACCATAATCCCGGGACCCATGCGTTTTTCGGCGATGTGCCGCAGATCAATTGCGTCTTTTTGGCGGTGATCGCTTGACGGTATTGCACGGCGTCTCGGCTTTCGGGAAAGGCCCATGGCAGGGACCTCAATACTGGGGGGCAGACCTTCAGCCAAATCACTCAGCATAAATAGTATCCATACTTATAACTTATATCAGCCTTGTGGATAAAAGCTGTGGTTATGGCGGCGGCGCCAAGGCAATGCTCACACGAGCGTTAAGGTCAATCAGGAGTTTGTTTAACTGAAAGCTCGTCGGGCTGGTTCGTGGGCGTAAGCTACATTATTACAATCTGAGCACATGCACGAGAATACCGGTTCGAGTCGTCGTCTTGGTTTTTTCCATGATATGTTTAATGTGTTCTTTGACGGTCTGTTCGGTAACTCCCAATTCGTTGGCGATTTCCTTATTGGTCCAGCCTTTCAACAGGTTTTGAACCACAGCAACTTCTCGTTCAGTCAGATGAAATAGTTCCTTGGCCTGTTCCGTGACGGCTTCTTGGCGTCGGCCGACTTCTTCCATAGTGATGAGAATTCTGGACTGTTGAATGCCGCTGCGGTCCGGCAGTCCGACCCCCCGAAGCAGTACCGGCCGCTTGGGATCACCGATAATTCGTTTGACGCGAAAATGCTCCCAGTCTTTGGCTTCCGTCCGAATCTGAAGCGTCTTCATGATCTCAGCGCACAGCTCGGCCACAGCCGGAGGCAAAACCCCGTTCGCCGTTTTGCCGTTCTGCGCCTTATTGATTTGTGCGCAGAGCTCCCACGTGCGGCGGTCACGATACAGTAACTGCATTGTAGAGCTTAAAAGAAGAATACCAGGGCCAGCACGCTTTTCAGCTATGCTCTCGACGTGGGTGTCAGAGGAGGTTTCATTAGGCGCCGCCGCCGACTTCCTAGCACGCATGTTTCCTCCAGAGCCGGACCCGTAGTCAAGTGGAATTATTAAGGATCTAAACGTACCCACCTTAAGCCTAGTCACTCGGGGAGGTCAACCCCGCCTTCCGTACTGGGCTGTATACAGGATCGGTATTGTTGTAGAGCGGGGATTTCTTATATTTTCGCCACGTCAAGCGCTTCGTGTCCCGGTATCGCTCCCTATGCTGCTAGATAGAATTTTAACTAATCAAAGGAAGCCAGTTTGTCAACAACGAGATCGTCTCTTGTTGATGGGCTCGGATCTCCGGCCGGGTTTGGCCTAAACACTTCTCCTGGCAGGAGAAAACCAATGATCCCATCACTTTACAAGGGATATTATATGAACATCCTTGCTATCTCCTCAGCCATTGTCCTGGCCATGGCGTCGGCTGTTGCTCCAACGTTTGCGCAGAGCATGAATGCAGCAAAGAAACCAATTCCTAGCGAGGCTGCATTGAGCGCTCCGATGCCTGCAGCCCCTCAGGTGGCGGATAAACCGTCGCTCGTAGAGAAGTCCTCCCTCATCGTGACTCGGGACTATATTATCGGCCCGGAAGATATGCTTGAGATTACGGTTTGGCGAAATCAGGATTTGTCGAGGATCGTGCAGGTGCGCCCCGACGGGAGAATTTCTCTTCCTCTGATTGGCGACGTAACAGCAGTAGGTAAAACGCCAACTCAATTAACCACAGAAATCTCGATGAAGTTGAAAGAATATAAAGAAAATCCATCTGTGGCTATCGTGGTGAAAGAGGTTCTGAGCTATGCAATTTACGTGATGGGGGAGGTGGGGCGACAGGGGAAGTATCCGTTGAAAACGAAGACGACACTTCTCCAGGGGATCACCATCGCCGGAGGGTTCACACCCATCGCCGCGCGAAACAGGCTGGTGGTGTTCCGCTTTAATGACAATGGCACCGCCGGCAGCGAGAAGTTAAAGGCGAGTTACGATGACATTGTCCTCCGCGACGGCAGCCAGCAAAACATCGAGTTAAAACCAGGCGATACAATCGTGGTGCCCTCCGAGACAATGGTGCTCCTGCCATGATGTCTTCAACGACCCAGGTTTTCGCTACGCTGCGCTCCACTCTCGGACTTGTAGTCACACTCGTCCTGATCGGCAGTTTCGGCTGCCAGAAAGCATTGCCAACACAACCGGTTGAGAGCCGAACAGTCGCGACTGAATTTTTGTTGGGCCCGGAGGACGTACTGGAAGTTGTGGTATGGCGAAACCAAGATCTTTCGCGAACCGTCGTTGTGCGGCCCGATGGGATGATTTCTATGCCCATCATTGGAGACGTTCAGGCAGCCGGTCTGACGCCCGATCAGCTTGCGGAGAGAATCACAAAACGTCTCAAGGACTTTAAGGAAAATCCCAGCGTTTCGGTCAGCGTAAAAGAGGTCAACAGCTATACTGTCTTCTTACTTGGAGAAGTGGCCAGGCCAGGCAAGTACCAACTCAAGTCGTATACGACGATTCTTCAAGCCATTTCTCTAGCGGGCGGCTTTACTCCGTTTGCCTCGAAAAACAAACTTCAAGTTGTCCGCCATATCACGAATGGGAACGGAGCGTGGCATGAAGTTCGGCTGCCAATGCCGTACGACGATATGGTCAGCGGCCGAGGGGATCCCGAGTACTTCATGATCAAGGCCGGCGACACGATAGTCATTCCTTAAAGTTTTGGTTGCTTGTACCCGCCGAGCGGCGGAACGAAAGGACAGATGAATCCATCGTTACCTTTGACGGTCTCTGACTATTGGCAAATTGCTACAAGGCGAAAGTGGATTATCATTGGGTCTATCCTCACTGCACTCGGCATTGCCGGCCTTCTGTGCCTGCTGATCCCCAAGAGCTACCGATCGAATACCTTAATTCTCGTGGAGACCCAAAAGATTCCAGAGGATTACGTGAAAGCCATAGTGGGCGGGACCATTGAAGAACGGCTCATCATGATTAAACAGCAGGTCACGAGTAGGACCCTCCTAAGTCGGGTAGCCAACGAGTTCAAGCTTTCCCAGCATGACGTGGTAAGCGAAGGTTTTGAGGACCTCATTGACGACATGCGTAGAAATATCCGAGTCGATACGGTGGGTACGGGACGAGGGAACGGTAGGATCGAGGCTTTTTCTATTTCTTACAGCAATCACGATCCTACAGTTGCAATGAAGGTCACATCGAAGCTCGCGTCCCAATTCATTGAAGAGAACCTCCGCGTAAGGGAACAGTTTGTCGAAGGGGCATCAGAATTTTTGGAGCAGGAACTGGCCAAGTCGAAAACCGGCCTGGAAGCCTTAGAACAGAAAATCAGCGACTATAAGCAAAAGCACATAGGGGAGCTGCCTCAACAAATGGAGGCCAATCTCCGCCAACTGGACCGACTTCAGGAGGAGCTATCCAATACAAATGAATCTATCCAGACACTGACGGACCGCATCGGGCTCATCGAGAAGGCCATCCGGGATTATGAGACGACCGGCGCCACAACGGCGGGCTTAGGCGGGGGCGCTGATCCCCTCGTCGGAAGGCTGCGGGAGTTGGAGCGGTTCTTATCCTCCCTCTCAGGTTACAAAGAGACCTACCCTGATGTGATCCAGACCAGACAGGAGATTGCGCAGGTGAAGGCGCAGCTTCTCGAAAAACATCGCATGTCCGGCCAGGAGGTTGATGAAGAAACCATTAAGTCGTTCGACGGCTATCTTAATGGCCTGACGCGCCAGCGCGAGGACGCAAGAATAGACCTCTCGGCGCTTAAAGAGCGGCGCCTGCGCCTTAACGCGAATATGAAGAAGTATGAAACCCGTGTGGAGCTCTCCCCAACTCTTGAGCAGGAACTGATGATCCTGATCCGTGATTATGACAATGGCCAGAAGAGTTATCAGTCGCTCTTGGATAAGAAGATGAATGCGAAAGTGGCCGAGAATTTGGAGAAGCGCCAAAAGGGCGAGCAGTTTAGGATCATTGACCCTGCGAACCTCCCGCAAAAGCCGGAAAAGCCGGACCCTGTGCGCATCATGTTGATGGGCCTGGCCCTCGGTTGCGGAGTCGGATTCGGTGGCGCTTTTGTGCTCGAGCAGATGAAGCTCGCCTTTCGACGACCTGAAGATGCCGAGTTGCTGCTCGGGATTCCTCTGCTCGCTGCGATCCCACACTTTCAGACCGCCTATGGCGGAACCAGCACGGCGCTCCCGGCGCCCTCGTCCGACCATGAGGATGACTTCGATTTGCCTGTAACGCAGCAAACGGCGTTGGTCAATGGGAAAAAGGGGCGATTGTGGGCCTGGGCGGGGCCGACAAATGGCAATGGCAATGGATCGCTCCCGCCAGAGTTCAACCTCGTGAGCAAATGGAGACCGACGTCGCTCGTCGCCGAGCAATTTCGTGTGGCCGCCACTCGCCTTACGCTGATGTCCGAGGAAGGCAAGAATCCCGTCATCGTTATCAGCAGCGCTATAAAAGGCGAAGGGAAATCCGCGTCCGCGGTGAACCTGGGGTACACCCTGGCCCGGGATCTCGGAAAAACTACATTGTTGATTGATTGTGATTTAAAGAGTCCTTCCCTACACGCGTACCTCGGTTCGGAACTGGAGCCTGGGCTCGCGGAGGTCTTGCGGGGGACGAACAGTCTCGAGGAGAGCATTCATCCCCTGGAGAAGTGGCCTTTATGGCTGATGCCGGCAGGCAATCAGGAGAATGGACCGGTCGAGCTCTCAAAGGTACATCAGCTCACGAAGATTCTCGCAGAACTGCGCAGGCGTTTTGATTACATCATTTTGGATGCCCCGCCGATCTTGCCGCTGGCTGACATGAATGTCCTCGCAAAGATGGCAGACCTTCTTGTGCTTGTAATCAGAGCGGAAACCACAGAGCGTGAGGTAGTACAAAAGGCGCTCAATTCATTGAGGCCCACCATTCAGGCAGGGATACTCCTAACCGGGGTTTGGACGAAGGGCATTCCCTATTACATGAGAGAAGCGCATCAGCCGCCTTCGATTCATGAGCCCAGCGCACTCATTCGCGGGTAATACCATGCGGACAGAAGTTGGAATCAGACGGCCGCCGACAAAAACCCTTGGACTTCGCGGCCCTGGCACGCGTGTCTTAATCCTGGGCACGGGTGAGTTTGCGAAAGAACTGGCTCAGGTTTTGATCGCCAAACGTAAGCCTGGCTATAAAGTCATCGGCTTTCTTGATCGGGATCCCAAGCGTGTGGGCGAACCGCTGGTCAACCCAGGCATTATTGGCGCCTATGATCAGTTGTTCGAGATTGTCGAGCGCCACGGCATCACGAAAATCGCCGTGTGCCTGGATGATCGTCGCGGGGAGATGCCTGTTGAGACGTTGTTGGATTTTAAGGCCATTGGCATTGAGGTTGTTGAGGGGCACGCGCTTTACGAACAAGAAACAGGAAGAATGTCGATCGACTTAGTCAAGCCCAGCGCGCTGATTTTCTCCACGGGATTTCGGCGGCGAGCCCTGGTGATGGGACTCAAGCGCGCGATGGACTGCCTCATTGCGCTCTTCGGTTTGCTTGTTGTGGGGCCACTCGTCGCAGTGGTCGCACTTCTAATGAAGCTCGATTCGCCGGGACCGGTGTTCTATAAGCAGAGTCGCATCGGGCGAATGGGGGTGCCGTTCACTCTTTGGAAGATTCGTTCGATGCACACGGCCGCGGAGGAAAGCGGTGTTCAATGGGCCGCCCAGGATGATCCGCGGATCACTCGCCTCGGGCGCTGGCTCCGCAGTTGGAGGATGGATGAGCTCCCGCAGCTCATCAATGTGCTCAAGGGAGAAATGAGCCTCGTCGGGCCGCGGCCGGAACGCCCAGCTTTCGTCAAAAAGCTCCGAGGGACAATTCCTTATTACGACCTGCGGCACACGCTCAGACCGGGAATTACCGGATGGGCACAGATCAAGTTTCGCTATGGCGCCTCAATCCAAGATGCGCACGTGAAGCTGCAGTATGATCTGTACTACCTCAAGAATCTTTCGTTGACGCTGGACATGCAAATTCTTCTGCGGACGATACGAGTTGTGTTCCTGGGTTCAGGAGCGCGGTAATCTTCGCGTAACGTTCACTGATGTGGATGGATATGACCGCCGAGCTGTTGCTAAGTTTTCACGTCGAGGAGCATTTTCATGCTGCCGCGTTTGATTCGCCCATGCGCCGGCGCCACTGGGATCAATGTGAAAGCCGGGTCGAAAAGAACGTCGCCAAACTCCTGGATGTATTGGCAGAACGGAGCGTCACGGCGACATTTTTTGTCCTGGGGTGGATAGCCGAGCGACATCGCGGACTGATACGACGCATTGCTAGGGAGGGGCATGAAATTGCCTCCCATGGTTATGCCCACGAAATTGTAACC
>JBBRRL010000049.1:0-9045 GCA_038200775.1 Nitrospirales bacterium | reverse complement strand
TGTCCCATAGGGAAAGCCCCGTCTTGGCGGGGCGGGAAGGGCGGGTGGAATGCGATTTCAGGGCGGGAGGGTGCAATGGCTCATTGACATCCCCGCTCTCCGCCCATAGAATTTTTCGATTTTTCACGCAGATTGTCATCAGGTTTGGATATGACTGAATTTAGCGTCGAACTGCGTGAGGTCACCAAACGCCATGGGTCGACGGTCGCGCTTGACAGTCTCTCACTCTCCATCAGACGCGGCGAGTTCTTCTCATTGCTCGGGCCCAGTGGCTCCGGTAAAACGACAACGCTACGTCTCCTGGCAGGTTTTGAACAGCCGGATTCCGGCGACATCTTGATCGAGGGGGCCGCGATGCGCGGGGTGCCCCCGAATCGCCGACCGGTCAATCTGGTTTTCCAGAATTACGCACTGTTTCCCCACTTGACGGTGGAGCGGAATGTGGCATTCGGCTTGGAAATGAAAAACATCCCGCCTGCCGAAATCAGTCCGCGCGTCGCCGACGCCCTGGCAATGGTGCGCCTGGGGGGCAAGCTCGATCGGTTTCCCAACCAACTCTCTGGAGGGGAGCAGCAGCGGGTGGCGCTGGCGCGTGCGCTGGTCAACCGTCCGGCAGTATTATTACTCGATGAACCCCTCGGCGCCCTCGATAAACAGCTACGTCAAGAGATGGAGGTCGAACTCAAAACGATCCAGGAGCGCGCGGGCATCACATTTATTTGCGTCACACATGACCAGGAGGAAGCTCTGACAATGTCAGATCGGCTCGCGGTCCTTCACCAGGGCCGGCTTCTCCAGGTTGGCACTCCCGAGGAAGTCTATAGCGCGCCCAGGTCGGCATTCGTGGCGAACTTTATCGGCATTTCAAACACACTGATCGGGCGCGTGCAAGAAGTCCAGGCTGAGACCATCCAGATTGCGGTTGACGGCATCGGCACGGTATGCGCCGCCTCGCTTCCGGGGTTCACAGTCGGACGTCCGGTCCGAATGACCATCCGCCCCGAACTCTTGCAGCTCAGCGGAGAATACGATCCTTCTGCCCAGCTGTGTAACCAGCTACGTGTGCGCATCGCGAAGGCGATTTATTCAGGAAACGAGATGCAATATCTGTTGACCCTTCCCAATAATATGACCTGGAAGGCTCGCGTCCCAAGCGTCGGGGGCGTTGCGACACGCTTCCACGCCGGCGAATCGCTTTATGTCAAATGGCATGCGGGCGAAGCGGTTGTGCTCCCGGAGTGAAGGTCGTAGATCGAAAAGGTTTTTGGCTGGTTTTGCCGCCTGCCACGTCCCTCTTCCTCTTTTTTGTCCTGCCACTCGTCTTGGTGTTCGCTGTGAGCTTTGCCTCACGAGGGACGTATGGAGGCATCGAATGGACCCTCACCCTCCAAAACTACACGAGTATTCTCGATCCCCTCTACCTGCGCATTTTCTGGCGCTCACTGTGGATTGCCGTCCTCACGACGGTGCTGTGCCTTCTGCTCGGATTCCCGCTGGCCTACCTGATTGCGCGGGCGCCGAAGAGATGGCAATCCCTCCTGCTCCTGCTGATCATTATTCCTTTCTGGACGAATTTCCTGGTGCGTACCTACGCGTGGATGTTCATTCTCCGAACCGAGGGATTGCTCAACACCATTTTGCTGGAGATTGGGCTGATCGATCAGCCGCTGAACCTCCTGTTCACCGACACCGCTGTAATTATCGGGCTCGTGTACGGCTACTTACCCTTTATGGTCCTGCCGCTGTATGCAGCTCTCGAGCGATTGGACCCGGCATTGATTGAAGCAGCAGGCGACCTGTATGCATCGTCGCGCCAGGTGTTCACTCGCGTGATCCTGCCGCTCGCGAAACCGGGAGTGGTGGCTGGGTGCCTGCTGGTCTTCATACCGACTATCGGCGCATATGTCACGCCAGATCTCCTGGGCGGGGCAAGGACCCTGATGATTGGGAACCTTATCCAACAGCAGTACCTAGTTATAAGAGACTGGCCTTTCGGGTCAGCGCTGTCGTTCGTATTGATGGGAGGGGTGCTAGTGGGCGTCTGGTATTACCTAAAGACAAGCGGAGCGAAGAGCCTGGGATGATGAAAAATCGACCATGGCTCGCGGCCGCCAGCCTCGCAGATCTGCTCTTCCTCTATATGCCGATTGTGATCTTGATTGTGTTTTCGTTCAATGACTCCAGGCTGTCAGCGCGGTGGCAAGGGTTTTCCCTTCAGTGGTACTCGAAGCTTTTTAGCAATGAGTCACTGCTCTCATCCGCCACGAACAGCCTGGTCGTTGCGGCTGTCTCAACGACCATGGCAACGGTTTTGGGTGTGCTGACAGCACTGGCGTTAGAAGGACGCTCGTTTCGTGGTCAGGCCGTTTTCGAAGTCGTATTGCTCCTGCCGATCGTGATCCCTGAGATTATGATGGGGGTGGCAATGCTCCTATTCTTCGTGATGATTGGCCTCCCACTCTCGCTGTTGACCATCATCATCGCGCACATAATCTTCAGCTTTCCGGTTGTGGCCTTGATCGTGCGCGCCAGATTGCGCAAACTGGACCCACGCTTGGAGGAAGCCGCGCTCGATCTCGGTGCCACGCGGTGGCATGCCTTTCGACGCATCACGTTGCCGCTGTTGATGCCTGGTATCATCGGCGCGGCCTTAATGGCCTTCACGTTATCGCTGGACGATTTTATCATCAGCTTTTTTCTGGCCGGAGTCGGCTCCACGACACTGCCGGTTAAGGTCTACGGTATGCTCAAGACCACAGTTACACCGGAGGTGAATGCCCTCTCGGCGGTGCTGGTTGTGATCTCAATGGTGTTAGTGACAGTGGCGACCTGGGTACAGAGAAAATAAACGAGGGAGAAGAAGAAAGAGGTCCTGGCAGCGATCGGCTGCTGGGGGCGCTCCGCCAAGGGCAAGCAAGTCGGCTCCCTGTCGCAGCCTGGATCGCCGCCTCTCGCAATACGAGATCCCTCGCCATTATGGAAGAGGAAAGGGCAGGGGGAAAATTCTAAGCGGCTTACTGTGCCGTTCCTCCGGCATTTCGTTCACAGCTCTCTGGCCGGCTCGAAACGCTTCCCGGGAGATGGTGGGGACTGTCCCTCTTTTTCTTCCGAGAAAAAGGGGCCTGTGTCCTTTTTAGGAAGAAAGCCCCGTTTGCTGGAGTCAATAGGGTGATGGGAGTGCGAAGGGTACACAGGAAACCACGATGTCTCGGGAATCAGTCACACGGGTCCTGTGGGGGGAGTTGCATTGCGCTCGGTTCTTTGAGACGAGGGATTGGTCCGAGGGAAAAAGGGCTAGGGGGTGCCCTGCGGGCCGTAGAGTCGGTCTAATACCTGAAGAATTACGGCTTCAGGCGCTGTCCACACAGTGATTTTCATCCTCGTGGAGTGTTGAATTAAACCGATCACCGACTCCTGAGTGGGATCGTCCATAACGATGACCAGCTCTTCATTCGTCCTTCGTATTGTGCAGACTTTATGCTTCCAGGCAAACTCTCTGGGAATGTATCCGCTTAGATTTGGTGGAATCAGGTCGATATAATCAATCGGCATCATTTTGATCTGCAGTTGATGGGCAAGAGTTGTCTTGAGCGCTCTTTCTGTGATGAATTCAAGTTTGAGAAACGCTTCACCCAATCGCACCCCATGTGTTTTGTGATAATGGAGTCCCTGAAGAAGTTGAACTTCGTTGATCAAGCCATTTTGCAGAAGCAATTGACCGAGCTGAATCTTGGGAGCTCGCGGGTCTTTTCCTATACTTTGCTGAGAGGCATCGCGCTGGAGGTCCATACCTTTCTTCGGCGTTTTCCGGGTAAATCTTTAATGCACATCATTGCTTGGGGGGTCATCACCGGACTCCTGGCCTGCTCTCCCTCATCGGAAGGTAAGCGGGACGCGAAGCCTGTGACACTGCATCTTTTTACGTGGTCGGATTATACGGAGGAGACGGCTGCCAAGGAGTTCGAGAAGAAGTTCGGTATTAAAATTGTCACGGACACTTTTGGCTCAAATGAGGAGCTGTTGGCGAAGATGCAAGGGGGCGCCTCAGGCTACGACATTGTGGTGCCGTCAGATTATATGGTGTCGATTATGATCAAGCAGAATTTACTGTCGGAGATTGATCCGTCAAAACTTCCCAATCTCGCTCAGGTCTACAAGCATCTCAAGGGTCTTTATTACGATCCCGAGAACAGATATTCGGTTCCATACCTCTGGGGCACCACCGGCATTGGCTACAACGCAGATCTTATGCGAGTGCCTCCGGACAGCTGGCAGGCGCTCTTCAGCGGCGAGTATAAGGGGAAGATCAGTCTCTTGAACGATGAGCGGGAAGTGTTTGCTATGGCGCTACGACTCCTGGGGTTGCCAATGAACTCCACAAACCCATCCGAAGTGGACTTAGCTAAGAACCGCCTGATGGCACAGAAGGCATTCGTCAAGACCTATACCAGCGAAAACTACGATCAGTTGTTGGTCTCGGGCGAAGTTGCGTTGGCTCACGGTTGGAGTGGGACTGTGCTGCGGGCGGCCGCGGAGAAGCCGTCCATAAAATTCATAATCCCGAAGGAGGGCGGTACGATTTGGCAGGACAACTTCTGTGTCCTGAAAACCAGTGCGCATAAGGCAGAGGCGATGATATTCATCAACTATCTACTCGAGCCGGAAGTTGCCGCCCGTATTAGTGCGAAAGTGAGGTATGCCAGTGCTAATGAGGCTTCGCGCAAATTCTTGCCAAAGGAGTTGGCGACGAATACTGTCATGTACCCATCCGAGGTCACCCTCGCGCGGCTTGAGTGGATCAAGGATGTGGGCGATGCCATGAAATTCTATGACCGCGCCTGGACCGAGCTAAAGGTGAAGTAAGTCCTGTATAATAGCTGATCTTTGTATCGGTGAAGGGGTAAGTCTGGTTTTTACGCACTCGCCTTACAACATTTAACGAAACGGGGTTAGATCGTGTTGATGCGAATACTCTACGCAACCGTGCTGTTTATTATACTGGCAAAGCCGGCTTTTTCGGCCGACATCAAGATTCAGGAGTGGAAGTTTGACAGCGACTCCGTGGGGAGTGTCCCGGGTGGATTTGTGCTAGGAAAAAACAACAATGAGGCAATGCGATGGCGGGTCGTTGAAGATCCCAAAGCGCCTAGTCCACCGAATGTACTGGCAAGGGAAGCAACAGACCCTGTTGCAAACCCGCAGATACTCTTTATTGACGGAGTGGAGGCGGGGAGCCTCGACTTGACGGTTCGGATCAAAAACTCCCTTGGCGGTGAGAAGCAAGGCGTTGGCGTCGTGTTTCGAGCGATTGACGAGCGCAACTACTACGTGATCTGGCTCAGTCCGGACGAGAAGCAGCTACGGCTGGATAGGATAATCGACGGCGAGGTCACGCACCTTCAGGACCTCAATGTGGATTCGGCGGACCCGGGCAAGTGGCACACGTTACGCCTGATCATCCATGGTCCCATCATGGAAGCGATCTTTAACAATCGACAGTTCCTCTCTGGACGTGAAGAGAAATGGGAGTTCGGCACCTATCCAAAGGGAAAGATCGGCCTCTGGGCGAGTGGTGCGAATCCTGCCTATTTCGATACACTGCGGTATTCTAATATGGATGAAACCACAAGCTCGAGCGGCCCGTTTGGATTCGAGCCGGGGTCTCTCCCAAAGAAGTAGCGATGGCGTCAAACCATGTAGGACCGTATAGACTTTTCGCACGAGCGGGCCTGCTAGGCGTCCTCGCCATGCCCTTGTACGTAGGGGGCAGCGGCGACGTGGTGTTCTCCGCCTCGGTCGCAGGCCCTGAGGACATGCAGGAAGCACGGCGGGCGGAAGCGCTGATACCTTTATTGGAAGGCCGCCAGGAATTCTGGGCTCTCGGTGAGTTTGTGCATCTTGGGCCTCCCGCCGTGCCAGTCCTGATAAAGGCTTTGCACGATCCGAGCCGACGGATTCGGCTCAACGCCATTGAAGCGATGTATCTGATTAAAGACAAGTCAGCTCTCTCAGGATTGACTGCCGTTGCGGCGAATTCAAAAGAGCTTCCGGTCGTCCGGGAGAAGGCGTTGCGCGTGGCTATTCGGCTGGACCCGGAGAACGCAATGCCGGCTTTGGAGGCGATGGCAAGAGACCCAGATGAAATAATCCGCAATGCCGTGGTCTCTGAGAGCCGGCAGATTAAAAATAGTGCGGTGATCGAATTGCTTATTCCAATGTTAGGAGACGATGCTTCAAGTGTTGCCGACGGCGCATTGCGAACACTCTACGGACTTACTGGACGGCTCGTGGAGCGCCAGGATTTTCTTCAGTCGACCAAAGAGCAGCGCGTGTCTTGGTCAAAAGAATGGGCTGAATGGTGGGAGGCGACCCGCAACAAGTTCGACTTGATCACGGGACCCCACGGCGGTGGCTTCTGATTGTCCTCGGCCACCCCATATGGTACGATAATAAGAGCGGAAAACATGTGAATTCAGCAGGGAGCGTCAATGGCGGTTCTCAACATTGCGAAGTTAGGCGCGCCTGTGCTTCGGCAAGTGGCGCAAGCAGTCCCCCTCGATAAAATCGGGCAGCTCAGTTTCCAGGAGTTTATCGACGATATGCTTGAGACCATGGTGGCTGCCGATGGAATCGGTCTTGCCGCCCCTCAGGTGTTCCAATCTGAGCAAGTCGTCGTAATGGAATGCAAGGGCGATCCCGGGTTTCCTTTAACGGTTCTCATCAACCCCCAGATCGTCGGGTATTCTCCCGTGACAGCCGAGGGTTGGGAGGGGTGTCTGAGCGTCGACGGGCTGAGGGGGAGAGTAAAACGGGCCATCGGCATCCGGGTGAAGTTTCTGGACCGGACAGCCAGGCCTGTGGAGTTCGATGCGTCAGGCCTCTATGCCATCTGTATCCAACATGAATTAGATCACTTGCAAGGCCGGGTGTTCCTGGACCGGATGACCGATTTGTCCACACTCACGCAGCTCGAAGAGTTTGATCGCTACTGGCGCACTGAGCATGCTGAGGTCATTTAGCAAAAGCTGTCAGCCTGCCTCGGGATACAAGGAATCTGTCCGAGGTACCCCTTGCCTACGTTTGCAAGGGGTCGATGATTCCCGGGTGGGCGGGTGCAATAGGTACAAGGTCTTGGCAGAGCTGGCGGGTGTAAAGTGCAGTCCCCGTAACCCTTGAGATCCCTCTTTCGCGTTCTCCGATATATCAAGCCGTACGGGGCGTTGGTAGTACTCACCTTTACGGCCGCAAGTGCCGCCGCCGCGTTGGAGCTCTTGCCCCCCTGGTTGGTCAAACTCGTCATCGACGACGTCATTGGAAAGAATCAAATTTCGCTTCTGCCTTCGCTGATCGCAGCGCTGCTCCTCGCGCATGCGGGCAAGAACCTTGCTGCCTCGCTTCGCATCCGATTTAACAATACGCTTGAGCAGCAGGTCATCTGCGATCTCCGAAGCCAAGTCTTCGCCGCGTTACAGCACCTTTCCATTAGCTACTTTGAGAATCGCTCCACCGGGGAGATCATGAGCCGCATTAACAATGACGTGGAGCACGTCGAGAAGATTTTCATCGACGGGCTCGAATCATTGTTGATGTCCTCGCTCACGCTGATCGGAATCTCGATCATTCTTTTTTCACTCAATTGGAAGCTTGCCGCCCTGTCGCTCCTGCCGATTCCCGTCCTGGTCTATTCCGCATCGTACTTTACCGGAAAGGTGCATGGATTTTATCGCGCCGTCCGCGAGGGAACCGCCGAAATGAATGCGTATCTGCAGGACGCGCTCTCGGGCATTCGGGAAATCATAGGATTCAATCGTGAGGCCTACGAACAGACACGCTTTAACCAGCGCAGCAAGGCGTATGCGGACAGCAACCTGCGGGTCATGAAACTCTGGTCCATGTACTCACCCTCCATGATTTTTGTCGGGAGCTTGGGTAGTGTCATCATTTTGTGGTACGGCACGAATGAAGTCGTGAACGGAAATTTATCAGTCGGTGAGCTCGTCGCGTTCCTAGGATACCTTGCCCTATTTTATGTGCCGATCAACCAGATCCATTCCGTGAACCATATGCTGCAACACGCTCTGGCGGCCGGGGAACGAGTGTTTGAAGTCTTGGATACGAAACCGGAAGTGGTGGACCGGCCGGGTCTTCCCTGGCCCGTCCACAAGGTGGCCGGTGAGATCGCTGCGAAAGAAGTGCGCTTCCACTATCGGACGGACATTCCGGTGCTGAAGGGCATCGACTTTGACGTGAAGGCCGGCGAGCGGATTGCCCTGGTCGGGCCATCCGGCGCGGGCAAAAGCACTCTGATCAAGCTGCTGATGCGGTTTTACGACGTGACCGGTGGCGCGATTCTCCTTGATGGGAAGGACCTGAGGGCCTACCCCCTCGCCTACTTGCGTGAACAGATTGGGTTGGTCCAACAGGAGCCCTTTCTGTTTAACGGCACCGTCAAAGAAAACATTGCGTATGGGAACCTGTCCGCCGGCCAGGCTGAGATCGAGGAGGTCGCGCGCGTCGCGCGCGCGCATGACTTCATTGCTGAACTGCCGGAGAAGTACCACACATGGATCGGAGAGAGGGGTGTGAAGCTGTCCGTCGGTCAGAAGCAGCGCCTATCGATCGCGCGAGTCCTCCTAAAGGATCCACCGATCATTATCTTCGATGAGGCCACCTCCAACATCGACACAGCGACTGAGGTCAAGATAAGGGAAGCATTGGAAGAGCTCACGCGAGGTCGCACGACGTTTATCATCGCGCATCGGCTCTCGACGCTACGCAATGTGGACCGGATCTTTGTCCTGGATGGCGGCTGTCTTGTCGAGGAAGGCAGCCATGAGGTATTGCTCGCTCATAGCGGCGTCTACCGCGCCCTCTATGACGCACAATTTCAGGTCTAGCTTAGAAGAGTTGTTGGTAATCGGTGCCATAGGTCGAGCCTTCCTCGTCCGCATATCCTAGTGATCCTCGATCCCGACTCTCTGCGTCATGCAGGTTAATGGCATAGTGTCCTCGAACATGGCGGACAACCTCATTGAAGGCAAGCCG
>JBBRRL010000048.1:0-9088 GCA_038200775.1 Nitrospirales bacterium | reverse complement strand
TACCGCAACGAAAATGGGCAATGTCAGCGCTTTTCGGCAGTATGCCCTCATCTGGGGTGTGTAGTGGGCTGGAATACTTTGGAAAAAACATGGGATTGTCCTTGCCACGGTTCGCGTTTTATGTACGATGGCCGGGTGATTAACGGACCCGCTATTGGTAATCTTTCTCCCGCCTAACGACGCACTAGGGGTCACTGCTAACTGACTGAAGTCTACGTGTCGGCTGCTGTAGTTTCTGACGTCATGATATCGATGCGATATTACCTGCTCTCAGACTGGTCCGGGAGAGAGAACACATTTTCCGCCCCCTGATGCCGTTCCGAGGCCGACAGAGCAGGTTTCCGCATCAATTCGAGGGACCGAAAGGACAGTTTCGAAGAGACGGAATGACCGGATATGCGCGGGGTCAGCGTTTACAGTGGCGGCACAACCCGTAGAGTTCGAGCTTGTGGGTGGTGATCGTAAACCCGTGCTTGACCGCCACCTGCTCCTGTAAACGTTCGATGTCGCAGTTCTCAAACTCAGTGATGGTCCCGCATTTGGTGCAGATCATATGATCGTGATGGCGTTTGTTCACGACATTGTCGTAGTGCGTCTGAGAGCCGAAATGCCGTTCCTGCGCAATTCCTGAATCGCACAAGAGGTTCAGCGTCCTGTAAATCGTGGCGAGGCCAATATGCGGGCGGTGCCGGCCGAGGGTTCGGTACAACTGTTCGGCGGTGACATGTTCCATCGCGAGAAACGCGTCAAGGATAACCTCACGTTGCTTGGTGACCTTGAGGCCATGACTGGAGAGGTGAGTGCGTAACAGAGCCCATTCTTTCGAGTGTTTCATTTGGACGATCTAAATTGAGAATGTATTCATACTCCATACGACTTTTGCCAGTCAAACCCGCAAACGTGGAGGAAGTAGAAGCATCCGGCGCGTCGCCGTTGACAAGGTTTGTAACGCTGTGGCCATAATCTCGCGTGCGTTCTCCCTCCGATATGATCATCGACCGGTTGCTGCTGCTCTATCTGCTCAGAATCGCCGCCCCCTCTGGAATCGACGGCGACGTCAAGCTCCAACAGCTCGTGTTTCTGTCGGAGTTGCAGTTGTTCGGAAAGCAAACGACGGGTTTTCATTACCGGTTTTTTCGCTACGCCTATGGCGGTTACAGTAAGGAGCTGGCCGATGATTTTGCCGCGCTCGGCACAAAAAAGCTTGTGGTTGCAGGGTTGTGGTCACTCTCGCCTCTGGGGGAAACCGTCGTGAAGGTGATCCCGGGGATCGCCAAGGATCGACCCGAGAACGAGACCGTGTTGTCGATTATTCAGGATATCGTGCTGGCATATGGAAAATATGACAGCTCGAGCATTGTTCCTGAAGTTGAAAAAATCGAACTGGTCCTGCCTGAAAAGCCGGATGCAGATGCAGAAGGCGTCGCGCGGCAGGAATCACTCCCGATCGGGCACATCTCGTTCCATGCCACGTTACTGATGCCTGAGAGGATTCAGACGCCTGCCCGCCTGGAACTCAAGCCGGACCTGATGGCTGTCCTTCTGGATCTCCTGAAATGACCCGCGCAATCGCGGTCGTGGGTGCGGGGGCGTGGGGCACCGCTCTGGCATGGCTACTGGCCACGAACGGCCGGCCGACGAGCCTATGGACGTATGAGCCCGACGTCGCGGATCAGATCAACCACGAACGGGAGAATCGTCGTTATTTGCCCGGGGTTGAATTGCCCTCGACGCTGAGAGCGTCCGTCTCCATCGCAGACGTGCTGGAAGGCGCCGGCGCAGTAATCTTCGTTGTGCCCTCACACGTGGCGCAGGATGTTATCGCGCAGATCGCGCCTCACCTGCCGTCCGGGATTCCGGTGGTCAGCGCCACGAAGGGTCTTGAAGAGAAACGAGGTCGCCCGATCTCGGCCCTGTTGGAAGAAATGCTGCCGATTTCACCTGGCTCGGTGTTCGCCCTGTCGGGTCCCAGCTTCGCAGCCGAAGTGTGCCGGAGTTTGCCCACTGCCGTCGTACTTGCCGGGGCCTCTTCACCTGAGGCGCCTGTTTTGCAGCAGCTTTTGATGACACCCGCGTATCGGGTATACCTTGCCCGCGATCGTCTCGGCGTTGAGCTTGGCGGCGCATTAAAGAATGTCATCGCCGTCGCGGCGGGCATTGCTGATGGGCTGGGATTCGGACATAACACTCGGGCGGCGCTGATCACCCGTGGGCTGGCTGAAATGGTCCGCCTGGGAACCGCGATGGGGGCCGATCCCAGAACCTTTGCGGGACTCTCTGGCATGGGGGATCTCGTTCTCACCTGTACCGGAGCATTGAGCCGGAACAGGTCCGTGGGGCTGCAGCTCGCCGAGGGCAAGAAACTTCCGGCGATTGTAGCAGCCACCCACAGCGTTGCAGAAGGTGTGAATACGGCGCGCGTCGCGCTGGCCTTAGCCCAGCGCCATCATGTTGAAATGCCCATCGTGCGGGAGGTCTGCGCCGTGCTGTTCGAAGGAAAAGAGCCGGCTCGTGCGGTATCGGAACTGATGGAGCGCGCGGCCCGACATGAATTGGATCAGGCATGACGGCGGATCGAATCCGTCAGCTACTCGAGCAAGTACGTGGGAGAAAGCTCAGTATAGAGGCGGGCCTTGATCGGTTAAAGGTCCTGCCCTATGAAGATATCGGCTTTGCCTCCGTGGACCACCACAGATTATTCCGCCAAGGAATCGCCGAGGCCATCCTGTGCGAAGGCAAAACGCTGTCGCAGGTCGTCGCCATTGCCCGGCGGCTTGGCCGTCATGAACACCCGGTGCTGGCCACACGCGCCGATCCGGTGATTGCGCGGGCGTTACTGCGACTCGATCGGAAAGCGCGGTATGATCCTCTGGGACGAACTGTCGTTCTCAATCCGCCAAAAGGTCTCGGAACCACGAAAGCTCCGCGGAACGCGGGGCGGGTGCTAATCATGACGGCCGGCACATCCGACATTCCCGTGGCTGAAGAGGCGCGGGCGACGGCGCAAGTGCTCGGGGACGCCGTCACTACAATGTACGATGTCGGTGTCGCCGGATTGCACCGATTGCTCGATCGCCGTGGCGAGCTCTTCAGCGCGCAGGTCATAGTTGTCGTGGCGGGGATGGACGGTGCGCTACCGAGCGTGGTGGGCGGTCTGGTGTCGCAACCTGTCGTCGCGGTTCCGACGAGCGGAGGCTATGGGGCAAGCTTCGGAGGCATCGCTGCTTTGCTGACCATGCTGAACTCGTGTGCAGCCGGAATCGGCGTGGTAAACATCAATAATGGTTTTGGCGCCGCGTGTTTGGCGCATCGCATCACTCAGACTCTACGGGTGGGTGCGCCTTTACCTCGAAGTTCCCCCGTTTCTTCCAAGCGCTAATCCGCGTCAACGGATACCCATCCTTGTTCAAGACCATGAGTTTCGCCTGGACCTGGTAATCGTACATTCCATCTACGACAATGCGGTCATTATTGTCCGTGCCGTCCCAGGTCTGCACGATTTCGAGTTGTCGCTGGGCCTCCTCAGCGGTGTCGTCCAGAGTCGGGAGCATCTGGCGGTTGCTCAGCAGGCGAAACGACGAACGCGACGTAGAAGTGATTAATGTCGAAACATCCAGCAGCATCTCCTCCGGCATCACCTTTGGAAGTTCCAATCTGATTGTGAGCGTGAGGGGGACACCGTTGGGAACAAACGGCAAGGGGGTCGTATCCACCGAGAGGATCTTGAAGTCGGGGGCTCGGCCCTTCAACTTGGCCTTCGCCGCAAGACTCAAGTCGCCGGCGATGCCCAAGAGGCACGTTGTGAGCACCAAGGCGGCCGTCCAGGAATTGAAGAAGCGGGAAACCATCTGAAGCAGCTTTTTTTTATCACATCGATGAGAGAGTGTCAATTCTCGCCCTGCTCTGGCGCGCCGGATCGTAGTAATAGGGAAATCACTTTGCTAAGATATCAGCCTTATGAGAACTGCCTATTTCAATTGTTTTTCTGGCATCAGCGGGGACATGTGCCTGGGCGCGCTGGTCGATCTTGGCTTGGTGCTGCCGGACTTGTCGACTGCTCTGGAAGACCTTAAGGTCAAGGGTTTCTCCTTAAGACGTCGTCGTGTGATGCGGGGTGCGCTCTCCGCTACCAAGGTTGATGTCCTTGTGCAGGAAGGCAGAGATCGGGCCATGGGCTTTCAAGAAATCCGTCGGCTCATCGGCGCCTCACGTCTTGGACAGGACGTACGCACGCGTTCGATAAGGGTCTTCGAAAATTTGGCGAGAGCTGAGGCGGATGTGCATGGGACGGTCCTTTCGAAGGTGCAGTTTCACGAGCTTGGGATCATCGATTCCCTTGTAGATGTGGTGGGCACTGTTTTGGGATGTCACATGCTCGGCATCGAGGAGATCTATTGCTCGGCGATCAATGTCGGTTCCGGTATGATCCGCTCGCATCATGGCGTCCTTCCTGTGCCGGCGCCTGCCACCGCCCATCTGCTCAAAGGATTTCCAATCTATGCCGCGGGTCCGGAGCGCGAGTTGACGACCCCGACCGGCGCCGCGCTGGTTGCGACGCTCGGCAGCGGAGCGGGAGCCCTGCCCGCAATGACGATGCAGGCCGTCGGTAACGGAGCGGGTAGCTTCAATCCACCCCATTGGCCGAACGCGCTCCGCGTGTTCCTTGGGGAGAAGCCCGCGGCGGCAGGATGTGATCGGATCCTGGTTCTTGAAACGAATCTGGATGACATGAATCCGCAAGGATATGAACTACTGATGGAGCGGCTGCAGGCTCAGGGCGCTTTGGATGTCACGCTCACTCCCGTGATTATGAAGCGCAGCCGGCCGGGCATAGTTCTCACAGTGCTCGCAGACCACGCAAAACTCGAATCGGTTCTGCGTGTCGTATTTGCCGAGACCACGACGCTGGGGGTCCGGATCCAGGAGATCTCCCGCCGCTTGCTTTCACGCGAGAGTGTGGAGATCTCTACCAAGTTCGGCCCTGTCCGGATCAAGGTGGCGAAGGCGACCGGACGTCGAGGCCCCACGAAAGCACGTCCGGAGTATCGAGACTGCAAACGGCTCGCCGAAGAAACCGGATTGCCGTTACCCACGATCATGAGGGAAGTTGAGCAAAGAATGCGGCGCCCCTCATGCTAGTGTCCGCGCTGCTCTTTTTCCTTGCGATCGCGATCATCTTGGGCGGCGCAGCGGTCTTCACGAACGGCGTGGAATGGCTGGGTCGCCGCCTAGGCATGTCCGATGGAGCAATCGGCAGCATCCTGGCAGGAATCGCCACCGCCCTGCCGGAAACGCTTATCCCCGTGATTGCGATTTTTCTTGGAACCGATGACGCGGAGACTCAGATCGGCATCGGAGCCATCCTAGGCGCCCCGCTGATGCTCAGTACGCTCGTGATTCCCTTGCTGGCGGGAGTCCTGCTGGTCCTCGCGCGGATGCATACGCGAAGCGGGAAGTTTGAGCTGGATTACAATGACGTACGACTGGATCTGAGGTTCTTTCTTCTTGCGTACACATTCGCGCTTCTCGTTGCGCTTTTGCCGCTCCCGCCGATTCGTTACGCCGCCGCCGCCGCTCTGATTCTGATCTACGTGTGGTACGTCAAAATTCACTTGGGTAGAGGTAAAGTCAGCGAGATGGAGATCGCGCCGTTGTTTTTCGCGCGACGTCGAGCACAGCCGGCCACAGCGGTGATTGTCATACAGGCTCTGAGCGGATTAGCCTTGATGATCGGCGGGGCGCATATGTTTGTGGACGTCGTGAAAGTTGCTGCCGTCGGACTGGGGATCTCTCCGCTCGTGCTTTCTTTATTGATCGCGCCGGTGGCGACGGAATTACCGGAGGCCATGAACAGTTTTTTCTGGATCTACCGGAAGAAGGACACGCTGGCGGTGGGCAACATCACCGGCGCGATGGTGTTTCAAGGCACGTTTCCGGTGGCGATCGGCTTGGTCGGAACGTCCTGGCAGTTGGATAAGGGCTCGTTGATCAGCTTAACCCTCCCGCTGCTTGCCGTTTGTCTCTTCTTTGTCCTCACCGAGACCAAAGGGCGATGGAAGCCGAGCGTGCTGATTCTACCGGTTTTCCTGTATGCTGGATATATGTTGTATTTGATCGCCCGATGATCGGATCTCGAACATCACCTTGCGATGACTTGCCGAACTCCGACAAGGATGATGCCGGACGGGAGACCCGCTTTATCCTCTGGGTGATCCTTGCCCTCAACTGGGGGGTCGCAGCTGCAAAGCTAGGCTATGGTCTCCTCACCGGTTCCGTGTCGATGCAAGCCGATGGCATCCATTCATCGTTTGACGGCATGTCGAATCTTATTGGACTAGCCGGTCTGTGGATTGCCGCTCAACCGCCGGACGCGCGGTATCCCTATGGACATAAGAAGTATGAGACCTTCGCGGCGGCTGGAATCGGGCTGCTGTTGTTCGCGACATGTCTGTACATCTTGTACAACAGCTATATCCACTGGCGCGATGCAGTCACCCCGGAAGTCACCCCGTTGAGCTTTGGTGTCATGCTGGCCGCGATGGGCATCAGCACCTGCGTCATGATATGGGAACGGCGACGCGGGGAGGTGTTGAAGAGCGAAATTCTAGTTGCCGATTCACTGCATACGGCGAGCGATATTCTCTCTTCCCTGCTGGTGCTCGTAGGGCTCGCGGCCGTATGGGCCGGCTATCCCAGGTTCGATTCGATCGCGGGTATCGTCATTGCAGGATTCATTGGGCACACAGGCGTGCTCGTTTTTCGGGAAGCCTCAAAATCGCTAGCCGATAAGGCCCGCATTGACCCCGATGTCATTCACAAGATTGCCATGACAGTCGAAGGCGTTGACTGCTGCAATGATATCAGGACCAGGGGACTCGCCCGTCACATTTTTACCGACCTAACGATCCATGTGGATCCGGCCATGACGACAGCACGAGCTCATATCGTCGCCCACGAAGTCGAAAAGACGCTGAAGCGCGAATTTCCCGACGTGGTCGAAGTCGTGGTCCATGTAGCGCCGGAAGACCATGGATGACGAGATTCTGTCGAACCTGCGCGCGCTCATTTCGGAACGGCATCCTTTCTCCTCACCCGCCAACCTCCGGCGCGCCCATGAGTATCTCGCCGATCAATACGAAC
Organism: Nitrospirales bacterium; assembly: GCA_038200775.1. Classification (GTDB taxonomy): domain Bacteria; phylum Nitrospirota; class Nitrospiria; order Nitrospirales; family NS-4; genus NS-11. The sequence goes on along the minus strand of JBBRRL010000048.1, from coordinate 1,948 downwards.
GCCTTGGCCTGAAAGTAGCCTTTCATACATTTCGAGCATTCGGGGGGAGTTACAAGAATATTGTTGGAACGTTCCAACGGGCGTCGGGTGCTTCCCGGAGCCGGAAGCTGCCTGTGATCGTGGCGGCTCATTATGACACGGTGCAGGGCAGCCCGGGGGCCGACGATAACGCGAGCGGTTTGGCGGTGATGCTCGAAGCCGCCCGGAGTCTCCGAGAGGCCCCGACCTCATGCGAGGTTCGGTTCATCGCGATGTGCCTGGAAGAAGCCAACCTATTGGGAAGCCTCGCCTATGCTTCTTCTCTGAGGGACGTTAATGAAGAGATCGCGGGTGCCATTGTGCTCGAGTGCGTAGGGTATACGAGCGACAGGAATGGTTCCCAAAGGGCGCCACGCGGTCTACCGGTCGCGATTCCCAGCACAGGGGATTTTCTCGGCATCGTGGGCAACACGGCCTCGCAGAACCTGGTCAAAGGATTCGAGCAGGCAACCAGTCGCGAAGTGCCCGAACTGAAGACGGTATCGATTGTCGTACCAGGCCAGGGTGAGCAACTTCCTGATACGCGACGAAGCGATCATGCCGCGTTCTGGCATTTCGGCTACCAGGCCATCATGCTGACCGACACCGCCAATTTCCGAAACCCCCATTACCATCGACCTTCCGATACTCTTGAGACCCTAGATCTCACCTTTATCCATCGCGTAGCACGCAGCGTGAGCGCGACGGTGACGAGCCTTTAGGGATACTCGCTGATCTATGACGACTTGACGAAGACATGGCTGACGACGTGGCGCACGCCAATCCATTTGGCGGGCGAGGGTTAAGACCTTGGCCAGTTCTTCATGACTTCGGGCCAAGCCCAGGAAGTAGACGATGCCATTGACAGACCGCCAGCGGTAATTAATGGACGTGACTCCTTTGGCTGCCAGCAGATTAGCCTTGAGCTTGGTTTCAATGGCAAAGTCTTTGGCAGAGTCGCTCAGACCACCCTTCTCAGTTACCTGAATCTCGTTGGAAACTTTTCGTACGCTCCTCACTCCACGCGCCAGACCTTGGGGCTTTTGTCCGATCCTCCGCTTTTTTCACCGAGCCGGTCAGGAGGACCTGTCCCTGGTAGACATCGACAGTTGCGTCCACTAAAAGGCCTTTGGCCTCTTCGGCAAAGCCGTTGAGGATTTCCGTCTTGATGGCGTACCCCTAAAGAGCAGGAACCTGTAAGATAAACAGTCATGAAACCACGTCTCGGTATCACAATGGGGGATCCCGCCGGCATCGGACCAGAAGTCATCGTCAAGGCTTTGTCCCGCCCGACCGTCAGACGGATGTGTCGGCCGTTGGTCATTGGCTCGCCGGAGGTCCTCGCCAAGACCGTTCGGAGACTCAGAGCGCCGATCAAGCTCAGTCGCGTGATGGTTCAGGATCTTGCGTGTCCCGCGGCGGAGATTCCGGTGCTTGACCCATTGGCCCGCCGTTTGCCGAAGTTTTCCGTCGGTTGCGTCTCAAAAGCGACAGGCGAGGCGCAGGTACGATACGTGGAAGAGGCGGTGCGACTCGCGCTCGACGGCAGGATCGCGGCCATGGTGACGGCACCTATCAATAAGGAGGCAATCCATCTTGCCGGATACGCCTATCCCGGGCATACCGAGCTGTTGGCCGAACTGACGGGAGCAAAAGAAGTCGGAATGATGATCGTCGGTGGCTCACTCCGCTTCATGTTCACAACCACCCACATCGCCATGAAAGATTTGGCCTCTTACCTGACGGTCGAGCGAGTCGAGCGCGCCATCCGCCTGTGTCATGAGGGCTTGACAAAACTGTTTCGAATCAAGCATCCCCGGATCGCCGTTGCCGCGCTAAATCCCCACGCCGGAGAGGGAGGGCTCTTTGGAAGCGAAGAGATTGACGTGATTGCGCCGGCCATTGCCCGCGCCAAGGCGCTTGGATATCC
>JBBRRL010000047.1:0-9414 GCA_038200775.1 Nitrospirales bacterium | reverse complement strand
TGACACCGATAGTACGCGATTCGCTTGTCAAGCAGGGGTACAAGATCATTGGCTCGCATTCGGGGGTCAAGCTGTGTCGGTGGACCAAATCAATGCTACGTGGCCGCGGCGGTAAAAACATTTTTCGCCCTGACGATCAAAAACTTGGAACAGTGTGGGGAATTCATTGGGACGAAACTGATCAGCGCCTGTATTGGAATTATTTGGATGATTATAATGCCGGTGTTGCAGGTCAGAACAATTCCACCATTGGATACAGTACGATTGACAACAATGGCATAGTCAGTTCCTACGGCCCCTGGAGATTTGCGGCCCGGGGACCTGGGTATACTGGACAGTGCACTACCTCCATTCCTTCCTGGTTTGCTACACAATATTTAAATGGCAAAAGATTGGGATCAGGCTGCGGTGGAAGAGTATCGGGAAGCGTGGGTTTTAACAGCGATGGGCCGACCTTGACTGCTTTTGATCCGCCCAACCTTACTACGAATCCTGCCCATTCTTCTGTCAACTTTACCTCGCTTTTGGGCTACCCATACAATCTGACTGAATACACCTTTCCCGCACCACCTCGTCGGGATACAGATTACTGGAGCGATTTTGATGCCTGGAATTCGAAAGATGGAATTGGTTATTGGGTAAGAGATGAGCCCGGCACGGCGGTTTGGATTGACACTCCGACCAAAAGCGGCCTGTTCTATTTTCCAGCCTTACAAAAAGGTCGCTACTTCTACTACAACGCCACGACTTATACTCAACTTAACGCCCAATGGTGGTGGGAATATGATCCAGCGGATTTGGCGGCAGTGGCCCAAGGCCAAAAAAATTGGTCAACTCCGCAACCGGCTCAAACCTGGCCTGTTTCTTACCCGGTTACCGGTCATATTAATCCAGGCCTCGGAGATCCGGTCTTGAATGGAAGTTGGACGGCGGGGGACCCTGGTGGCACCTGGGTTGAGGTGAAAGTTAAGGGCGGGGCGTTTGACCCGACCACTAATCTTTTATATGTCCAAGTTGCAGTTGCTGATAACAGCCGAAGTTTGATTCATGTTTATCAAGTCGGCGACAATGTTTCTTCATCTACACAGCCGCCTCAAACTCCTCCTAAAGTTATTTTGAATATATATCCAAGGTGTCTGCCGGATATTCCTCAGGGTAATGGTAGCAGCACTACAGATACTGCTTATGTCACGTGGTACGCAGATAATGCGACATCAGTTACGCTTAGTCCTGTTGGTAATGTAGCAAGCCAAGGCACTTTACTCCTAAAACAAAACAAAACCACTACCTATACTTTAACCGCAACTAATTCATATGGTACCAGCAACCAGCAAGCAAGTGTCTACATGGGAGTTTGTCCAGTTGCTCTCACCCCCGGCCCGTCCGGAGGAATTCTTGTTCAATCCGGCAGCACGGGGGGTGGCTATAATGTATCTTTACCTGGTCTAGTTAGCCTAGGTAATACAATTGCCGTCATCGGGACTAATGTTCCTCCCACTGATAGCAGTCAAAGCACTTATTTTAAGGCTACTTCGCTCGGATCAGCAGCGGTGTATTATGCACATAACGTTCCCGCAGGCTCTCCCTTAATTCGTATAAATGACGGAGCAGCAGTTACTGTCCTGGAAGTCAAAGGGGATTTTACCGTGGACTCTTCTGCTTGGAATTCGGGACCTTGGGGATATCCTGATTCAGGACCAGCTACAACTAGTAGCTCCAATGGTTTTGCTGTCGGGTTAATCACTAGTTTATATAACGCGGCGAATACTCCTGGCACCGGCTGGACTAAGCTTGGAACGAACGGCAATACCTCACTGACTATATTCCGCCAGATCTTATCTCCAGGACAATACAACGCCATAGCAGCTAACCAAGGTGTCAATTTCGAAGGCTTAATTGCTACTTTCAAATCTGGAGGCTCACCGGGTGATCCTAGTGCTCCGCCAGCGGCGCCTGTGACGCCGCCGTCGCCACCCACAACAAAAGCAGCTCCGGCCCCCACGCCGATTCCAACGCCGGCTCCCCCTCCTGCGCCGACCGCTGAGACGCCGCAGGTTCTGCCGACGTTGCCTGCGCAAGTTCCCGTTGTGAGCAACATTAACGTCACGCAAGCGACGCAAAACGGCGTCATCACGCTCTCCTGGCGCACCAATGTCGCCACCACGGGGCTCGTGGAGTATGCGGCGACGGCGGCCGCGTTACATCCCCCGGTCGGCTCCAAGTTTCAGCAGCGCATGCAACGTGTCATCGGGAAGACCAGCGCCGGCACCAGCCTCGGCACCGCGCACAGTATCACGATTCCCGGCGCCCAGTTTCCGTCGAACAGCCAAGTCTATTACACAATCAAGGCGGTCCTGCCCAACGGCAGCCTGAGCACCACTACCACGACACAGAGCCTATTGACTAAATAGGGCCGCCACTGGGACTTGCCTGATGGAGGTGAGGCTCCGGCCTGACACTGTTGTGTTTTGGTTTTTTTGTGGTACCAGTATAAGTACCTAGTACAGCCGTCATAGTCTGTCATAATATTACTGTTTATAAGCTACGCATAATAACTTAATCTATGTGTTCGGGGAGGGACCAGCTTCTTGCATGGCTTCCCGGCAGTCGCGGGCCTCAAGCGCCGGAAGTTTCACGCCTACTCTTCCGAAGGCATCTGACACCTTTGTCAAAGATCGACCGACTGACGGTGAAGGAGTTCGCCCTATCAAGGCGAAAGGGTAAAGTAAAACTTGGCACAGTTCGGTTGATCCTGTGTACCATATCGTCGCTGATGTCTTCGGCAATCGAGGATGGTTATGTCCAGATCCTGCACTTCGTCCTGGGAAGTTCATGAAGATGATCCCGATGAGTGCATTACAGTGGATCGGTTCACAGCCTATGAGGAGGCTACATTTCTAGTGTTAGAACGAGCCTACGCCAACGGATGACAACGGGGAGCCTTTTACCTGTAGGAGAGGAGATGCTAATGGCACTGAGCTTTCACAGTCTCATGGCCATGAGCGGCGAGCGCCTGATCAAACGCGACCGGCAGCAGGTCGGGATGGATCAGCAACAGCCTCCGCCCGGAGCGCTAGAAACCTCATTGCCCGAGCCGGTCTCACCGGCCCGGTTAATGATGGCAAAGTGCCGACTGTAAGGGCCAGACTCTAGCACGTCCAGCGTCTTCGAACAAATTTCCAACGGGGTACCGCGCTGATAGACATGATGGTCATCATCCTCCGCCTCTACAAACGGAGCCGTGAGGATGGCGTAGTGTCCTTTCCAGACGCAGGATGCGTTGGCGGGAAAGATGGAAATCAAGCGCTTATCGGTTGTCGCGAGCGAGACCGGCTCATCCGACAGGAGAAAGAGTTCCTTGAACGGCGGGGTCCTTAGCAGAAGGACCGTTCGCGCGGAGACCGGCTCAGGCTTGCCCCGGTGGTACGTTTGCCCCGATTCGTCCACCGCCGTGCTGAATGGCCCTAGCAAGGTCGCAAACCTGACGCCACGGGGCACCGCTGTTTCAGGGAGTTTATAGCCGGTCAGCGTCAACGAAAAGAAATGGATGCCGTCAATGACACTCCAGGGGGAGAACTTCATCTGGTGCACGCCCAGAAACCCTACCTGCACCAGCCCGGCCAGATAGTCCCACGCAGGCAACGCGCCGGACAGGCAGTCGCCCCATTTCTGAGAATCGTGAATCAGGTATTGCGGCACTGGTTGATCTGCCACGACATCCGAGATCGTGAACCGCCCGCCCGGTTTGAGGACCCGGAACATCTGACTGAAGACCTTCGCCTTGTCCGGTGCCAGATTGATCACGCAGTTCGAAATGATCAGGTCAATGGTGCTGTCCGCGACTGGTAAATTCTCTGCCTGGCCTTTGCGGAACTCGGTATTCGGCACGGCGTACCCGAGGTTCTTCGCGACAATCGGTGCATTGCGCGTGGCCATCGCGAGCATTTCATCGGTCATGTCGACGCCGATGACCCGGCCGGACGGGCCGACGCGCCGCGCGGCCTCGAAGCAATCAACGCCGCCGCCGGAGCCGATGTCCAGCACGGTCTCGCCCGGCCAGACCATCGCCAGACCGGCTGGCGTGCCGCACCCGTAGGACACGCGTACCACCTCCTCGGGAACAAAGGAGCGCAGGTCGTCGAGGTTGTAGCCGGTCGGACAACACATCTGCTCGCCCGTGGTCACCGCTCTGGCATACCTCGCGCTGACTTGTTGTGTGATCGTCTCGTCAGGCATACAGACCTTCTCGTTACGGCTTAATGTAGAGATAGCCCTGTTGCTGCAAATCCGCAATTCGCTTCACGGCCACCGGATGCAGGGTGGCGACAAAGCCCTTGGCGAGGTTGTCCAGCGTCTTGTTGTACAGTTTCATCGAGACCTGGCACATCTCGGCGTGCACGCCTTTGTCCACAACCTGCTGAAATCGCTTCGCCATCTCCGGGTCCATCTTGTCCTTCTCGAATAGCTCAAGCGCTGGCCCATGCACCACTAGCTCCACATCGATGTTGTCCGGCCCGCCCTCGGCCTCGATATGCTTGTTGATCAACGCGAGCGCATACTTGGCGACATCCGGGTCCTTCCCATCCACGTGGTACAGAACCTTGACCTTCTTGTGGCTGTCGGTTGTCTCGCCCCAGACCGAGCTGAACGGAAACGCGACGAGAGAAAAAGCGGCGACCGTTGCGATCACGAAGTTCTTTGTAAACATGAAATCCTCCTTTGGTGAGAGGCTGATGATATTTAACGCTACCCATGTGCGTCAATGTAAAGCCGTCAGGCGCTCTGTTCGGGTCTATTCGGCATAGCGAGTGATGGCGGCGTCTTGTCATCGAACCGGAACGTCGGTTATGCTACCGGCTACACAGTAATCTTGTCCAGCCCTCAAACACGAAGAGATGCTAACAGATCATGGCGATATCAGCCACGCCAGCCTGCTCAAGCTTGAATCATGTGGAATGGGAATTGCCCAGAAGAAGGGACGGCAGGGTGGGCTGGCAGCGTAGTCAGTTTGAAATCGTGCCGCCCTCCATGAAAAGGAGGCGATGATGGGAGAAGTAAACGCAACAGTTTTTGTTAAGGATCAAAACCCTGAGAAGGGCTGGGCATATACGCATTGGATTCTTGATGTAGGGAAAGGGCATGGTCCTGTCCGCGAGGACGTTCAAATTGTCTGCGCAGAGAGCAGTCAGCGTTACATGGGCCGTGAAGAAGCGATTGAAGAAGCGCAGAGCAGGATCAAGGTCAAGGTTGAAAAAGAGTGTGGCCAACTCCCAGAGCATAAAATAAAGTGGGCTGTCGAAGGGTAAATCCCGATCCAAAACAACCAGAAGATCGCTGGAATCGTGAACCGCCCTCGCTGACCCTGCTTCCCGTTTCATGGTAACCTCGAAACCGTTTCCAGGAGAGAGAACCTGACCATTGAATGAGCCACTGTCCATCGTCGGAATGATTCTGCTAACGGGTTTGGCCTTTGCTAACGGCTCCAACGATGTTTCCAAAGGCATCGCCACTTTGGCCGGGAGCGGTGTCACTAACTATCGCAGGGCAATTCTGTGGGGTACGACTTGGACCGTCATTGGTGGAATAGTGGCGGTCTTTATTTCAAGTGCTATGGTCAAGACCTTCAACGGGATTTTGGCGAAGACCCAAGGAACAGTTCCGCAGCCTCTCCAATCTGTGAAAATCTCCTCAGTCGCCGCATTATGGCACGCTTTCTGTATTATCCCTGAACCCCATAGGCAGGACTATCCTGCATCCTTCCGCTTCTGCTTGAGTAATAGTCGTAAAGCTTCTTCAATGACTTCGTTGGTGCGTCGTTGGTCCTCCACGGCAAGATGTTGGATTTCCTTCATCAGTTCCATATCAAGACTGATGCCATAGTTCTTCCTGGCCGCTTGAGTCTTCGGTCGTGGCATGGCGGTGCACTCTACGAAATTCCTGACACATAGTCAAAGATATTGCTTGATATATAGAAATAGCTATTTCTATACTGCTATGAAAAGGAGGTGATTGATATGCAAATGGTGAAATTATTGATTCAGGTCCCAGCGCCGATTAAGGCCAAACTCGATACCTTGCGGGATCAGGGTTACACCGCCACTGGCTACATTAAGAGCCTGTTAGAACGGGATTTTAACCGATCCCACACGGCCCAAAAGGGCCGATAGAAGGCAAATTATGCGCGTCGGAATTTATGCCAGGGTCAGTACCGGGACAAGGGCCAGGATGTTGGTCTACAGGTGCGGGATCTAGAACGGTACGCCCAGGACAGAGGCTGGTCCATCTATGAGAAATATGTGGATGAAGGAATCTCCGGGTCTCAGATTAAACGCCCTGCCCTAGACCGCCTCATGGCCGCCTGCCGGCGCCGCCAGATTGACGTCGTGCTTGTATGGCGTCTCGACCGCCTCGGTCGCAGCCTCAAGCACCTCATCACGACACTGGACGAACTCCGCACCCTCGGCGTCGCATTTGTTTCTTTGCACGAGCAATTGGACTGCACAACCGCAGCAGGACAACTGCTCATTCATCTCTTGGCCGCTTTTGCCGAGTTCGAGCGAGCAATCATAAAGGAGCGGGTAAAGGCAGGTCTTCAGAACGCCAAGGCAAAAGGCCGACGGTTAGGGCGGCCTACCCTAACGATAGATCTGCTCGACCTGAGGCAGCTTCGAAAGGAAGGTTTATCCATTCGTCAGATTGCGGAGCGCCTGAAAATCTCTCCCGCGAGCGTTCACAAAACCCTTACGAGCCTTGCTGTCTAAGTCCGCAGTTTTATCCGCTCGAAACGAAGGGTCCTGATCGTTCAAGAAACAGGTGTTTTACGAACAGGCTGGGGAAACATGACCACGAGCGCGACTTGGATGTGAGGCCTCTAACTCCGCTACATATAGCCGAGCTTGAACAGGTCCGGACGGACGGCCTAGCCTTTGCTTGGGGTATGGAAGGCAGGTCACTCGGGAGCTGCATATAATTAGTCGAGATGAAGCAGGGCGGATCGCCGCTCTTGAAATTGCCGCACGTGGACTCGGCACCGGCGTTGGCGACATTTTTCACCCCGATGAGTTGGGTTTCCGTAAACCTTCTCTGTATGGCGTGACGGATCTTGCAAACTGTTGGATTGCCTACTCGGAGCAAGCGACGACGGGCGTGATTAGAAGCAGCATGATTGTGCTCATATCGCGCTCGACAGGGAAGGTGGTCTACAGCGGCAGCGCCAATGACGAAGGCTGATTCCCGGCAAAGTTGAACAATACCTGTCCAGATCCTGGTCTTGCTGTCCTGCGCCCACCTGAAACTATCCTCATTTCAATTACCGAATCAGCTTGGGAAGTGCTGCGCTACACTTGAGGGGGTAACAGCCTTTGCAATAACACAATGCTAGACTTACATGGCTGAATCCTGGTAGCTCGTCGTCAACTGACAACGAACAATGGCACACGTCCCCTTCCTTAAGAGTGCCCCACGCGATTTAGTTTATCTCCATAGCAACATTCATAAAGGGAAAAACATTCTAGGGCGGCTATTGACCGATCCGCAAATGGAAAGGTCATGGTTGCTGATTGAGAAACGCTATTTCGGCGCACCTGATTTTTATAAGAACCTGTGGAGCGAGATCCACTATATATTCCTGAAATCTCATACCCCCGAACCACCACGCGCCAAAGTACGCCAACGCTTTCTGCGCATTGCCCGAAACGCAAAAGAGCTCGCCGAGGCTATTAACGATGGACCGCTTGATCGCGTTACGTATGAGTTCTTTCCAGGCGATGTGGCGCAATTCGCATTTCTGAATGGCAACATAGCCAAAGCCAACCAACGAAGGGGAGCCCGTCGAAACATCGACAAAGCGATCCTAGCTGCCAAACGGAACTGGTCAGAATTTGGGCCTGAGGAGAGAGACACGATAGCACACTGGGCAATTGAGTCGTGGCCATCAATGACGGATTTGCTTTCTGAGGTTGCCAGGTGCGCTGAAATGGTTGCGGAAGCGGCACGCACGAATAAACGAATTGTAGAGCGAGATACGCAAGATCGTCAGGTCAATTACTTTGTCCGACATCTGGCGAAATATTTCCGCAAGCATCTTCAAGGTCCAATGGAAGGAAACTCTCGCCAACATCGCGACAGTAGTGTTCGAAAAGCCAATCAATAAAAACCTTATAGAACAAGCACTCGCTATGAAGGGGGTGTGTAAGGCCCCTTTTTTCCACCCGTCATACACGCCCTCTCATTTTTCATCCTCGTATGTTCGAATTCATCCAACAACGTTCTACGAGGCACGATCATGGCCCAGACAATACCGCAGCAGCTTCCTGAAACAGGTTATGTCCGGCTTTGGCAGATCATCGGTGACAAGACCGCAAACCCCCCGATCCCAGCAGTAATTCCCATAAGTAAATCAACTTGGTGGGACGGCGTTCGGACTGGGCGTTACCCGGCGCCGGTACGAACGCTCGGACGCCGCATCACCGCCTGGCGCGTCGAAGACATTCGAGCGTTAATTCTCTCTCTGACGCAAAGAAGCTCCGAAGACATAGGCCGAGCGAGAAAGACCATTGTAGGTGGATCTCGAACTCCACACGTTAGGAAAAAACACTATCACGTATCTGAAGGGGTAACACGACGGGAGAAGTGATCGAATTACATGGCGGAGGGCCATGTGAGCTATTCAAGCGAAGTGTGGGATCTCGTCAAAGAACCGGACTTCAAATGGAAGGGTATGGGTATGGGTGGATGTCAGCATCCTGGGCTGGGAAGGCATAACGGCAGAGCACCGGTTTTGTAAACCGACGGTTGGAGGTTTCGATGGTTTGGATAAAGCAGCGGTTTCCTAAACCGTTTGTCGTGGGTGGAAGGCAACGGTTTGCTAAACCGTACTAGCGGACTCATAAGCCGCGAGTCCACCGGCTGCCAGATTGTCAATCTGGGGGGCGTGGGTGGTAGACCGGCTGATTACGAATCAGCTGCTCTGGTGCTGGTCTATCAGAATACGCATCTGAGGGTATGAGAAGCGACAATTTATCAACAATAGCAACCCCTGAACGCCACTTCCCTAAGGTTCAAGCTGCCAATCTGAGATGCGATGGCATATTGGCCAACCGAGACATGTTGGAGAGGGAGTACCTGTGATTGTCAGTCTTAATCCCTTACTGCGTGCCGGCTGCGTGGTCGAGTTGCGGGTTCCGAAAGCCCGATACGGCACAGCATCCGGATATTTTAACGATCCAGAGAAACTCTTAGCTGCCGCGTCCGAGTTAGATGGAAAAGCGCCCGGCGTTTACATCACCCTCAATCCAGTGATAGATGCGTGACTGGCACGCGCTGCCAATCGCGTGGAGAGCAGGACTCTGTTCGCAACGAGCGATGCCGTTATTTCGCAGCGCGAATGGCTGCTCGTTGATGTCGACCCTATTC
>JBBRRL010000046.1:0-9428 GCA_038200775.1 Nitrospirales bacterium | reverse complement strand
GGGGACTGGGTTATGGTGGCGGGTCGCGAAGGAAGGGTCACCGATGTGGATCTTGGACATTTAACCATCCTGACCCGAGACGATGACTTGATCATGATTCCAAACAACATCGTGCTTCAGCAGGACATTCTAAACTATAACCGGCCTACCACGACGCATGCCCGTTCTGCTGTTGTAGGTGCTGCCTATGATGCCTCTCCGGGCGAGGTCTACTGGGTTCTTACAGAGGCCGTCAAAGCGGTTCCGGGGGTGCTGAAGGAGCCTCTGCCGCGGGCGTTCACGTCGGCCTTTAAGGACTCCAGCGTTGAGTACCGCATAAAATACTGGATCGACGATTATGCCAAGGCGCCTGATATCGATGGCCAGGTCTTGAGCTACATCTGGAACGCGTTCAAACGGCATAACATCGAGATGCCATTCCCGCATCGCGTGGTCCGGGTCCTGAAAACTGAAGAGGCTTTGGCCTCGGTCGCGAAAGAGCGGGAGAAGATTAAAAAGGCGCTCGGGCGGATGGACTTTTTGTCGGTCCTCAGTCCCGAGGAGCTAGAAAGTCTCGCCGAAGAGGCTACGATTCGGGTCTACATGCCCGGTGAGGTCGTGGTCCACCAGGGAGATGAAGGATCTGAGTTGTTCTTCATACTCGAGGGCCAGGCTGAGGTCCGAGTGGGGAAGGGACCACAGTCCATGCTCGCAACGCTGAATCCTCTGCAATTTTTCGGCGAGATGTCGTTGCTTACGGGAGAGGCGCGTTCGGCGACGATTGTGGCGCAAACGAGTCTCGAGGTATTGGTCCTCAACAAGCAGAATATGTCCAACCTGTTTAATACCAACCCACTGTTAGTGGAGCGCATGAGTGCTGTGCTGGTAAAACGACAGACGGAGCTCGCCGCGCACCAAGAGCAGGCAGCCCGGCGGGACGAGACCAAGCAGGAGGACCGAGTGCACTCTCTCGGAGACCGCATCCGAAAATTCTTTGGCCTGTCCTGATACCCTTCGAGAAAAAGATTTATTTTTCCAGGTGCGTTGGCAGGTCAAAGACAAGCTTCATGCCTTTGGCAACCTTGAGGCGTTTGATCGATCCGGCAGGGACCTCCAAGGCGTACGAGGCGTCGTGCGCGGGTTGGAATTGCAGGCAAGGATCACCTAGACACTCCGTGATATTTTCGACAAAATCGACAATCTTTTTATTGGAATCGATCCAAAGGATATCCAGAGGAATCTTGGTATTCTTCATCCAAAAGGCCCATTGCCCTGGTTCGCTGAATACGAACAACATTCCGCGGTCACTGGCCAACTGTTCGCGAAACATCAGCCCGCGCGCGCGTTTTGCATCTGTATCGGCCACCTCTGCGCGGATACGGGTGCCATTAGGATAGGCTATGGCGATGAAGGTGGTGGCAATGCTGTTTGCCGACACTTGCGGGCGAGCCTCAATTTCAGCGAGCAGAACGGAGGCCAAAAATCCGACAACACATAAGAGAGTACGCCCCGGCATGGGTTGCGTATCTTAGAGAACCCCTCGGAGCGTGTCAATTTCCCCTTTCTTGACAAGCCGATAGGGGCTGCGTTACGGTTTCCGAGCTTACGCCACCTAGGAGCCTTTGGACCCGAGGACCATGGAACGACCCTGGCTCAAGCACTATGGGGCAGGGGTTCCTGCCACCCTGCCATACCCGGAAATCACGCTCCATCAAGTGCTCAGGGATTCGGCGCGCCGATTTCCCGAACGTCCGGCGCTCGAATTCTATGGCCGCTCTATGACCTACCGGGAGTTAGAAGACATCACTGGCCGTTTTGCCGCAGCGTTAATTGAGTTAGGGATCCAAAAGGGCGATCGCGTCGCGATAATGCTCCCGAATGTGCCTCAAGCCCTGATTGCGTACTTCGGAGCGCTCAAGGCCGGGGCATGTGTGGTCCAGACAAACCCCTTGTATGTCGCGCGGGAGATTAGTCATCAGATACGAGACTCGGGGGCCGAGACAATTGTCACGCTGGATCAGTTTTATCCGAGAATCAAAGAAGTGATGGCCAAGACGCCACTGAAGCGGGTCATCCTGACCAATGTCCGTGACTATTTGCCATGGCTGAAGCGGTTGCTGTATCCCTTGAAAGCTCGTCGCGAGCGCCAATGGGTCGTGGTCAAACGTGTGCCGCCCGTTTTTGACTTTGGTACACTGATTCGAGGCGCGCCGCGTGAGTTTCCCGACGTTGTCGTGGGGCCGCACGATTTGGCGCTGCTCCAGTATACGGGAGGAACGACCGGGGTGCCCAAGGGGGCGATGCTCACGCATCAAAATCTTGTGGCAAACGCTGTGCAGTGTCGATACTGGTTAAATGGCCTGCAAGACGGTCAGGAAGTTTTTCTGGGGGTATTGCCGTTCTTCCATGTGTATGGGATGAGCGCCTGTCAAAATCTGGCGATCCTGCTGGCGTCCAAAATCGTATTGTTGCCGAAGTTTCAGGCGGACGAGGTCTTAAAAGCGATTGCGAGCCACCGCGTGACCGCCTTCCCGGGAATCCCCCCAATGTACAATGCGCTAAACCACCATCCCAAAGTCACTCAGTACGGGCTCCGTTCGGTGCGCTATTGCATAAGCGGCGCTGGACCCTTATTTTCCGATGTCCAGAATCGGTTTGAGACATTGACAGGCTCGCGCCTTGTTGAGGGGTATGGCTTGACTGAGGCGTCGCCGGTGACCCATTGTAACCCCATAATCGGAGAGCGTCGCCCCCGAAGTATCGGCGTGCCGGTCCCTGATACCGACGTGAGACTGATGGATCTTGAGACCGGTAGCCTGGTGGGAGAACCCGGGGCCATTGGGGAGATGCAAATCAAGGGCCCCCAGGTCATGCGTGGATATTGGAAACGGGAGGAGGAAAGCACGACGATCCTTCAGGACGGGTGGCTGTGTACGGGCGACATGGCGTCCGTCGATGAGGACGGGTTTTTTTATATTCAAGATCGAAAGAAGGACATGATCAAATCCGGCGGCATGAATGTCTACCCGCGAGAAGTGGACGAATGTCTCTGCCAGCACCCAAAGGTGAAGGACGCCTGTGCCATCGGGGTGCCCCAGGAGCTGCGCGGTGAGAAGATCAAAGCGTTTGTGGTCTTAAAAGAGGGGCAGAACGCTACGGCCGCTGAGTTACTTGAGCACTGCCGTGAGCGACTGGCGAAATACAAAGTGCCCAAGCAGATCGAATTCCGGACAGAGCTTCCCAAGACACTCGTCGGCAAGGTTTTGCGGCGGGTGCTCCTAGATGAAGAGCTCAAGGGTGCCAAGGCGCGCGAACCTCTCGCGACCAACCCGGTTTCGTAAAGAAAGGCTCGGTCGTGGCATACGTGTTACACACTGCTCAGGCGATTGAACGGGCGACGCTGCATCGGGATCGATGCCCAGAAGTTCCGGAAAATATCCAGTATCATGATCTGTGGACCGGGACGTGGCAGGAAATCACGGATAAAGAACGGGCGTATGAAGCGCTCGAGCTGAGTTTGGCGAAGTTTAAAAAGAAATGTATCCTGTGCAAACCGTGATCCGACTCCATAAGCGGATACTGACTGACAAACCTGTGAGGCGAGCATGAAAGAAAAGCGTATGGTGCATTACGTGCGGGGCACCTTTGTGTGCCCCCAGTGCCGTCAGACCTATGTGCAGGAAAAATGGATTGAGGAATGGCGTGTCCGCTGCCATAAATGCGAGTACCGTGGAGTGCTTACGCACGTCTCCGTTGAGGAGCAGCTTGATGAAGACGTCCGCCGCTTTTGATGAAATGCCTGTGTTTTGGGATGGCATCAGGTGACTGTTTAGACCGAATCAGGTGATTGACCATCTCAGGGTTTATATCCCCTGCTTTTTATTCCTGACAGTCCTATTGAGCCCCGGAGGATTCTGCGCCGCCCAGGAGCAGGTCTTCCGGGTTACGGTGCTGGTAGCGTACCATTCTCTGTCAGGAAATACCGAGAAGATGGCCGAGGCAGTGGCGCAAGGCGCGAAGTCAGTCTCCGAAACACGTGTTGTGCTGAAGCGCGTGGGGGCGGTCACGGGCCCAGAACTCTTCTCGTCGGATGCCTTGATCGTCGGGTCGCCCGTGTACTGGTCGAATATGGCCGGAGAGGTCAAGACGTTCTTTGACAACTGGCAGTTCAAGTTCGGCATTTTCCCCGAATTCAAGATGCGAAACAAAGTCGGCGCGGCGTTTGCCACGGGCGGGCAAGTTTCAGGCGGCAAGGAACTGACCATGCTAACCATTCTCGCTGCAATGTTGCACAACCAGATGATCATCGTGAGCGCGGGAGGCGCCTTTGGCGCCAGTGCCACGACGGAAGGAGACTCGCCGGGCCTGGATGAAACAGAGCTGAGTGCGGCACGAGCGCTGGGGAAACGCGTGGCCGAAGTCGCAAAGATCATCAAGTTCGGGTCACCGAAGTAGCGTTGCCGACACGCCATCAGGGACAGCAGCAGAATTCCATTCGTTCAATCAGTGCGACAGTGTAATCAAGTGCCTGTGCCACCGTCGATCTAAACCTCAAGCATCAGAAAGTCTGCTGGGAGAGTCGTGGCAATCTACGCAGTAGGCGATATCCAGGGTTGTTTCAGACCCCTCGAAAATCTCATTGGCGAGATTCGGTTCGATCCTACCAAAGATACACTGTGGTTGGTCGGCGATCTGGTGAACAGGGGGCCGAATTCACTTGCCGTCCTGCGATGGGTCAAAGCGCTCGGCTCCTCCGCGATAGTGGTGCTAGGCAACCACGACCTGCATCTTCTCGCTGCCGCCGAGGGAGCCCGGCCCGTCAGCAAAGGCGATACGTTCCAAGATGTTCTTGAGGCGCCGGATCGGGAGGACTTGCTCAATTGGTTGCGGCAACAACGCCTTCTCTATCGTGAGAAGGATGTTGTTCTTGTCCATGCCGGCCTTTTGCCCCAGTGGTCAGCAGCGGAGGCTCAAGCGCTGGCTGCCGAGGTCGAGGGCGTCTTGCACGGATGCGAGTATAAGACCTTGCTTCGAGAGATGTACGGCTCCACTCCGGCCCAATGGTCCCCCGACTTGACGGGCATGGAACGTTACCGGGTGATTGTCAATGCGCTGACCCGGCTTCGTTTCTGTACCCCGGAAGGGAAGATGGACTTAAAACAAAATGGCCCACCCGAGACCGCTCCTCAGGGTTTCTCGCCATGGTTTGCACTATCGAACAGAAAGAGCATGGACATGGTGATTGTCAGCGGACACTGGGCGGCCTTGGGACTTCGCATGGCGGACAATTTGCTTGCCCTCGATAGCGGTTGTGTCTGGGGCGGCTCACTGACGGCCGTACGACTCGAGGACCGAAGAGTCTTTCGGGTGGCCTGCGAAAAGTAGCCCCCGTCTAGGTCAGCGTCTGCCGGATGGCCTCCAGCTTCTTGGTGACCTGCATGTCGCCGTTCTTGAGCGATACGGCGTGGCCTTGCTCGAGGAACTCCTTCGCGCGATCCGTACGGCCGATCTTCACCAAGGATTCAACAAGCGCCAGGTACGCCGCCGAGTAAGAAGGTTTGACCGTGACGCATTTCTCGAGATATTCGGCCGCTTCCGCATACTCGCCTTCATCCATCAGGGACTTCCCGAGGCCGAAATATGCGACGTCGTCATTCGGATCGATCGTCAGCAGCCTTTTGAGCGCGTCAATGCGTGGGTTTGACATGTGACCGTCCACTCGATATGCCTGCCGTTCGTCCTGAGCTTGTCGAAGGACGGCCGGCGTGCGTGCCGAAGGGTCATCCAGAACGTTCATGGTTCGACAGGCTCACCACGAACGAAGAACGAGACTTTATCATCGGGGCCGCTGCCTTGTCTACGCGAAACACCGTGTGCTAGATTTTAGGCATG
Organism: Nitrospirales bacterium; assembly: GCA_038200775.1. GTDB lineage: Bacteria > Nitrospirota > Nitrospiria > Nitrospirales > NS-4 > NS-11. Next base: position 3,557 of record JBBRRL010000046.1, on the reverse strand, counting down.
GGGCACACTGGCTTCGTCTACCATCCTGATTACCTTGATCATGATATGGGAACTCATCATCCAGAATCGCCCGACCGCCTGCGGGCCATTTTGTCAAGGCTGGAAGCCTCGAAAAGCATGTCTCACTTGGTGCGGCTCGAGCCGGCCTCACCCGACAAAGAGTGGGTCGCAAGCTGGATCACAAAGGTGCACACGCCTGCCTATCTCAAGGAACTCCAGAAATTGTCGCCTCCAGGGGGCCGGGTGGCTCTCGACGCTGATACGTCGATCTCCTCCGGCTCACTGAACGCGGCGTGCGTGGCAGTGGCAGGGGCCCTGACCGCAGCAGACGCCATGATGCAAGGCAAGGTCCGGAACGCCTTTTGTGCCGTCCGCCCTCCAGGTCATCACGCAGAATCCAAGCATGCGATGGGGTTTTGTCTCTTCAATAACGTCGCGATCACCGCGCGGTATCTGCAACAGCGGCATGGCTTGGAGCGGGTGGCGATTGTTGATTGGGACGTGCATCACGGCAACGGCACCCAGCATGCCTTCTACGAAGATCCGTCGGTATTTTTCTTCAGTACACACCAATATCCCTTTTATCCTGGGACCGGTAAGGCTGATGAAACTGGCAGCGGACGAGGGTCAGGCTACACTAAAAATGTCCCCCTTCCGGCGGGCATGGGTGACACCGAATATCTCGGAATATTCAACTCCGTCCTCCGCCCCGCTCTAAAAGCCTACCGTCCGGACGCCGTGATCATCTCGGCGGGATTCGATGCACATCGGGACGATCCCCTCGGTGGCATGAATGTGACGACCGATGGATATGTGGCATTGACACGTGTAGTCGCCGAGATTGCGGGGGAATTCTGCCAAGGCCGCCTGCTTTCGTGCCTGGAAGGCGGCTACAATTTGAACGCGCTTGGAGCCTCCGTCGAAGGCCACCTGCGTGTCATGGGTGAAGCATGAGTACCGGGCGCCGGATGGGAGGGCGCTGGAGGCCGTCTCGAGCCTTGACATGGTCGGCGCTCGTCGTCGTGCTAGTGATTGCGGGGCTTGTCTATATTTTTTACAACGAGCTTCGGCCTAAAGTGATCTTCGGATTGCGGCAGGACTTTGCGCACGCAATTCCTTTCCAAAAGGTCCCGGCCGGGATCCCAAGTCTTAAGGCCGAAGCGTGCGGCGCCTGTCATCGAGAGATCTACGAAGAATGGAAGACCTCCTACCATGCCAAGGCGTACCAGGACCCTTTTTTTAGAGCCTATTGGAAGAAGGACGGTGAAATCTGGGTGTGTCTGAACTGTCATACTCCTCTGGAAAACCAGCAGCCTGAATTGATCCGCGAGATTCCCCGCGATCGTGTGGAAAAGGCCGTGAAGGTGCCGAACCCAGATTTCGATGAGGCGTTTCAACAGGAGGGAATCACCTGCGCCAGCTGCCATGTCCGAGACGGCATGATCCTGGGCCCTTTCGATGATTCGGTGGCTCCCCATCCGACCAAGTTGGACCCAAAATTCAGGACCACGGAAGTCTGCTATCGATGCCATCAAGTACCGAAAGGCCCGTTTCAGTTCTATAACGTCGGCCCGTGTGGCACGTTTCCCGAGTATGAGGACACGTACTTCACACAGGAACGGGGGATGATCTGCCAAAGTTGTCACATGCCGGAGGTGGAACGTCCCATGGCTGATGGCGGACCCATTCGCCAGGGCCGACGACACTTGTGGCGGGGCGGGCATGATCCGGAGCAGATCAAGAGCGCCTTGGCCGTGCAGCTAACGGCCGAACCGCCGGGCATCCAGGCAGGCAAGGATGCAACCTTTACGCTCACGCTGATCAACGCCGGCGCTGGTCACAATCTTCCCACCGGTGACCCGGACCGGTACTTCACGGTTGAGTTTCGGATCTTGGATAAAAATGGCCGGCTTTTGAAGCAGCAACGGGACACGATGGGTCGATGGATCATGTGGCAACCGGTCATTCTGGAGCTTTATGATAATCGGCTGCCTCCCCTGGCCAGCCGCGACTATCGCTTCAGGTATGGCCTGCCCGACATGTTAGAGGGCCTGCAATTACAGGCGGAGGTGCGCTATCATATTGTGACGGACCGCGCGTACCACACGTTGAAGACCAGGTATGGCCTGCAGGGGGAGCATCCATACTGGTATACGATCTACGAACGAACCCTGCCGCTTTCGGAGCCTTTGTCGGCCGAGGTTATTCCCCTGGGAGCCTCCAAGCCGGGTACCGCGTCATGCGCCAAGAAGGGATGAGGACCGAATTCTGTAGGGGAGATCTAGCATGCACCCAATGTTAATCACGACGTACGAACTGGACGATATTCTCGATCGCGACGATGTCGTCGTCGTAGATGTCAGATCAAAGATGGCGTTTCTTGCCAGCGGGCATATTTCACGGGCTGTGGCCGCCACGTGGCACGACTTCAGCGATCCAGCTTCTGGTATCAAAGGGTTGTTGGACACTGACACGGGCCGGCTTGAAAAGAAGTTGGGAGCGCTTGGCATCAGCCGCGAGCGACAGGTCATTGTCTATTCGAATCCATTTGATAATTGGGGAGACGAAGGACGGATGTACTGGATGCTTACCTACCTCGGGCATTCGAACGTACGCGTGCTGGACGGCGGCTGGATAAAGTGGTCGGCGGAAATGCGACGCTTGGAATGCGGCCCTGCAAAGCCACGCCCGGCGGTCTTCAAGGCCGAGGTGAGCCCGTCGGTGATGACGGTGAAAGCCGAAGTGCGTGCGATGATCGGGGGGCCGCATCCTGAAACAGTTCTGGCGGATGCTCGCACACCCGAAGAGTATAGCGGGTCAGTCCAACAAGGCATCTCCCGCGGCGGCCATATCCCGTCGGCGGTCAACGTGCCCTGGAATCAGTTTTTCAACCCTGATGGAACCGTGAAGCCCGCAGGACAGATTCATGCCATTCTGGAGAAGGAAGGACTCTCTCCGGAAAAAGAGGTGGTCTGTTACTGCACGGGAGGGGTTCGATCGGCCTGGTTATATTTTATCCTGAAGCTCACCGGCTACGACCGAGTGAAGAACTATCCGGGTTCGTGGTGGGAATGGGGGAATGATTTCCTCCTTCCTGTGGTGAATCTCAAGGAACAAGCGCGCCCGAAACTTGACTCCACCCCGCCGAAGTCCACCGCCACGCATTAATCCGAACCGCCTCGATGCAATTCCGCTATCTCGCAGAGGTCTTCGAGCATCTTGAGGGCACCGCAAAACGGCTCGAGATGTTCGAAATCCTGGCAGAGCTCTTTCGAAAGGCCGGCCCCGAAGACATTGCGCCCATCATCTACATGAGCCAGGGTCGCCTATTGGCGGCGTTTCAGGGACTCGAAATGGGAATGTCCGATAAGCTCCTGATGCGGGCGCTCGTCGAGGCCACGGGACATTCTCCGGAAGAGATGCTGGCGCATTACAAACGCAGTGGAGATCTCGGCACAACGGCCGAGAGTCTCCTGAAGGACCACGCGGGTAAGGGCTTGACTGTCCCCCAGGTCTATGCAGAGCTCCTGCGGATCGCCCGAACGAGCGGAGAGGGG
>JBBRRL010000045.1:0-9445 GCA_038200775.1 Nitrospirales bacterium | reverse complement strand
CTGATTGTCCGGAAGGCCCGTATCTTCACCCGAGGCAGAGAGATGGGTATGCGGATAGTCCTCTAGCAGCGACCGGTAAAATGGAAGCTGTGCCTGGGCGATGGCATTTGCTTGCGGGTTACGGTTTTCACCCCATCCATCAAGGATGATAAGGGCGACGGCTTTCAGCGGCGAACTCATAGGATCCTATATAGTCTGATCTGAAGTACCAATGCCATGCTGAGCCTGTCGAAACATCGCGCCGGTCTCGCGTCGCCGGAGTTTACAACCAGATGTGCTTTTCGACAAGCCCTTCGGCATGGCTCAGGACAGGCTCAGAGCGAACGGAAAGCAGGTATCAAGCTATAGAATTCCGGTCATATGAATTAGACGATCTCGAAGGGCGCTCTCAGGCTGGGCACGGGCGCGGTTCCGGTTATATGTATGTTTTCATTGGTTGCGTCTGTGACGCCGATCGGGGGTTTGATCGCGATCGTATTCCAGGAGCCGCACCCCTGACATCGTCCGCTCCACTCCTGCGTCTGATAGAGGCAGGCCGTGCAGTGAAATGTTATCCAACCAGGACGATACGTGCCCAAACCTTCCTGGATCTCCAAAAGAGCCGCCTCGGTATTGCCCTTTCGAATATACAGGCTCGCCATCATCTTGTGAATGCCGCCGGCAGGATCGAACAGCCCTTCGAGCGTAGAGAGTAACTCGAAGGCATCGTCGATCATTTCCAGCCGGTAATAGAGCCTGCCCAGAGCAAGTTTAGTCGCAGGATCCATGTGGGTGCGAGCGAGCGCATCCTGATAGATCCGGATCATTTCTCCGGGCTCGCCCATCTTGAGACAGAGGTCCTCCAGGCGCTGAAGAAAGATTGGATTACACGTTTTGATATAGGATTTTTCCCAGGACTCCGCCGCCTGACGCGTCTTGCCTTCGTGGATCAGGGTCTCGCCGAACCCAATTCGTGCAGGCAAAAATCCCTTGTCGAGTTTGATGGCGTCCTTAAAGAAGCGACGGGCTTGATCGCGGTCCCCACGTTCTAGAAAACTGCGGCCAACTTCGTACTTCAGGCCCGTCATGAGCTGGGTCTCGACCTTTATCTCCCGCTCCGGCAAACCGGCTTTCAACAACCGTTCCTGGGCGCTATGAGCTTCCATCCATCGGCCGGCGCGCATATGCATGTCGCGCAACCGGTAGAGCGCTGTCGGATTTGTCGCGTCAATCTTGAGGACTTCCTCCACCGTTTGGATGGCCTCTTCATACCTCTTTGCTTCTTGTAGGTCCTTGGCAAGTGTAAACAGTATTTCCAGGCTGCCTTCGTCCAATTGGCGAGCCTTGCGATGCAGTCGGATGGCTTCGTTGTAATGTTTCTCCCTGCGTAAGATATTCCCCAATAGCATCAGGGCCCGGATGTGATCCGGCTCGAGGGCGAGGAGTTTCTGGAGGAGAGAGATGCCTTCCGTGGTCCGCCTGGACAGCGATGCGAGAACACCATCCGCGTAGTAGGCTTCGATTCTTTCTTCCCGCTTCCGGCGTCGGCTGCTCCGCCAGTTGAGAATCACGGCCCGTATTTCACGCAGCCACACCAAAAGGGTGACAGCAAGAGCGCCGATCATGACACAGGCGAGTACGAGCGTAATCGGAGAGACTGTCGTTGATGAGTTGGCGGGAAATCGAAGGGTGATACGTTCAGGATTCAGATCGCTAAAGACCACCGCCGCAACGATTGAGAGGATGAGGGTGATCACCCAGAAAAAGAACTTCATCCGCTACCCTGATTGTTTAAGAGACCGCTCCTTAGGCACACGGCGGGCGCCGCTTGAAGGCGCCGGCTGCAACTCGGACCGCTTGGCTCGCGCTCGCAGCGGCACTCTCTCGGCGTCATTCCAAATCCGATCCAAGCCATAGGTATCTCGTACGCCACGCTTGAAAATATGGACAATTACATCGTCATAATCCATGAGGACCCAGGCGCCCACTTCTGTCCCTTCGAGACCATAGAGTCGGTGCCCTTTTTCCGTGAACGCCTTATCGATATTGTCTTTAATGGCTTGGACCTGCCGCTCTGACTCCGCGCTACAGATCACCAATCCGTCGTTCATCCACGATACGCGGGAAACGTCCAAAATGACGATATCGGACGCTTTCTTTTCTTCTGCCGCCAGTGCAGCTAACCGAGCCTTCGCCCGGGAGACTCTGGTTATCGTAAAAGCCCTCCTATACGCGCCCTTGGAGTGATTCTAGCCGTAATATTGCGGGATGTTTGATTGTGAAGACGCTGCAATGGGTGAGATAGGTGCATCCGTTGGGATTATATCGTATCATCTGATTGTCTTTCAAGGACAGAGGTTGAATCGCCTCTCAGACTTAAGAATTACCTATACGTCGAAAGTACATTTCAACAGGGGGGGGTAAGGCATTCTCGAGATCCTGGCCGTCTCGCAAACGGTTTCTGATGTCGCTTGCCGATACGTTACAGGGAGGAATCCGAATCGCCCACACAGCGCGACCGCTTTTCAGAGGAAGTCTTGCCAAATCCGTCTCCCCAGCATCAATTCTCTTGAGCTCCGTGATGTTGGCTCCCTGAAAAATCGTCAACTCGGTGAGGCAATCAAAGGTCGATCCCGCCCGGGACACCACGGCAAAATCGCAACTACTTAACAATGCGTCAGGCTCTTTCCACGATGAAATCTCACGAAATGCGTCCAGGCCGATAATAAACACGAACTCCGTATCCACAGGGGAATGTCGGCGAAGTTCTCGAATAGTATCGATCGTATAGGACTTATTCGGCCTATGTATCTCGAGATCCGACACCTGGAAATAGGGATAGGGAGCGATGGCAAGTTTGAGCATCTCCAAGCGGTGGCCTGAGGCCAGGAATTCTGTGGAAGGCTTGTGGGGAGGATCCCCTGTAGGGATGAATAGGACGGTATCCAAGTCCAGCCGTTCGCGAGCGGATTCTGCAACGACAAGATGGCAGCGATGGATGGGATTGAACGCCCCGCCAAACAGCCCTATTTTCATTCCCTGAGTTGCCCTGATCCCTGGACGATGAATTTGCTGGTGGTCAGTTCTTCGAGCCCCATGGCTCCGCGGGCGTGAATCCGGGTCGTGCTAATGCCGATCTCTGCCCCTAAGCCGAACTGATAGCCGTCATGCAGGCGCGTGGATGCATTGACGAAGACGGCTGCAGCATCGACCTCTCTCAAAAACCGTTGAGCCAGGCGGTCATCCTGGGTGATGATCGCTTCTGAATGCTGCGAGCCGAATCGTGCGATGTGCTCCATGGCCTCCGCCACGTCCTTCACAATCCGCACTGCCAGAATGAGGTCCAGGAACTCAGTTCCCCAATCGGCATTCGTGGCTGGGACCACGGCGGGCACAAGGAGCTGTGTCCGAGGACATCCCCGCACCGCAACGCCAGCGTCTTGGTATCGGGCGATCAAGGGCGGCAAAAATGTGGGAGCGATGTCTGCATGGACAAGGAGCGTTTCCATCGCATTACAGGTTCCCGGTCGCTGTACCTTGGCGTTGAAGCAGATCGCTTCAGCCATCTTCAAATCCGCGGTCGCGTCCACATACGTGTGGCAGACGCCCTTGTCGTGTTTGATCACAGGAATGCGTGACTCTGCCGTCACGAAGTCCATAAGACCCGTGCCACCGCGAGGGATAATAAGATCAATGAACTTGTCCTGCTTGAGGAGCAAACTGGAAACCTGGCGATCCGTATTTTCGATAAAGGTAATCGCGCCTTCGGGAATCCCTGCCTGCATTCCCGCCGCGGACATCACTTTTACGATAGCAGCATTCGATAGGATCGCTTCGGATCCGCCGCGCAGGACCACCGCATTGCCGGATTTCAAGCAGAGCGACGCCGCGTCTGCCGTGACGTTGGGACGCGATTCATAGATGATGCCGATCACGCCGATGGGAACGCGCATTCTTCCAACTTGCATTCCGTTCGGACGTTTCACAATCCCATGCACATAGCCGACAGGGTCCGGAAGAGCAGCCACTTCCCTGAGACCCGCCGCCATTTCCGTGATTCGCTTAGGCGTAAGTGTCAGGCGATCGACGGAGGCTGCTGTGAGACCTGTTGCCGCGCCGAGATCACGACGGTTCGCCGTGAGCAGGTCGGTCTCGCTGCGTTCCAAGGCGTCCGCCATAGCCATAAGCGCGGTGTTTTTCACTTCTGCAGGCAGCGCCGCGAGCACGTGCGCTGCAGCTTTAGCCTGCGACACTTTGGTGATCACGTAGTCAGCGAGATTCATAAATGCTCACAGTTGGCAATCTCTATTCCGTTCGCCCTGAGCCTGTCTTGAGCCATGCCGAAGGACGTGTCGAAGGGTTCCTTGACCTGATAGCCGAGAAACCTTGATTGCATTCTGGGTAAATGAATGCTTACTCGATCACCAGATTATCACGATGAATGACTTCATCGTAGTCCTTGTATCCCAACGTCTTCGGGATGTCGGTGCTGTGGAGGCCCATGATTTTGACGATCGCCGGGGATGAATAGTTCACTAAACCTTTTGCGATCTCACGCCCAGATTCATCGACGCATCCTACGCTGTCGCCGGCCTCGAATGTCCCGCGAACTGCGATAATGCCCGAGGGCAACAAGCTCTTGCCGCGCCGCACGAGGGCTTCCACAGCGCCCGCGTCTAACACCAAATGGCCTTTCGCCTTGAGCGTATGCGCGATCCAGTGCTTGCGGCTCGTGAGTTGCTGCGCTTGAGGAAGAAACAGCGTGCCGACTTCCTCGCCGGCGAAGAGGGCAGCCAGCTGCTCAATGCACGCTCCCCCAAGGATCACAGTCGCGACTCCATAGCTCGCAGCGGTCTTTGCGGCCAAAACTTTCGTGCGCATGCCGCCCGTGCCTTCGAAGCTGGCACTGTCGCCCGCCAGGCGCTGGACATCCGCCGTGACCTCCGAGACTACCGAGATCAATGTCGCGTCTGGGTTGACGCGCGGATCTTCGCTGTAGAGTCCGGCAACATCGGAAAGGATGACCAGGAGATCCGCGTCCACAAGGTGGGCAACCATGCCCGCGAGGCTGTCATTGTCTCCAAACCGGATCTCCTCGACCGCCACCGTGTCATTTTCGTTGATGATCGGGACCACGCCAAACTCCAACAGCGCATTCAAGGTATGACGCGAATTCAGGAATCGCTGGCGATGAGTAAGATCCTCGCGAGTTAAAAGGATCTGTGCGACCTTGAGGCCGACCTTTTCAAAAGCTTTTTCATAGGCCCACATCAGCCGGCTCTGGCCGACTGCCGCCGCGGCCTGTTTTAGCGGCAGGGTTTTGGGATAATCGCGCAGCCCAAGCTTGGCGATCCCGCAGACGATGGCGCCGGAGGAGACCATAATGACGTCTCTGTCGTCGCTTGTCAGACCGGCTAATTGGGATGCGAGGCGATCGATCCAATCCGTATGCAGGCCCAGTCCCTTCGAGGCCAGAAGGCGACTGCCGACCTTAAGAACCACACGGCGGGCGTCTTTTAAAATTTGCTGGCGCATCGAGTGGTTTTGTTCGTGGCCACTTGCTCGCCAAGGTATTTTATAAGTGGCTGTAAACCTGTCCTCGTCACGGCCGAGATTTCAAATACCTTGATCTTCTGCTTGCGGCCTTCCGACTGCAGTTTTTCCAAAAGCCTGCCATCTCCAGACGCATCGGATTTGCTGGCGGCAACCGCGCAGGGCTTCTCGGCAAGCTCTGGGTTGTAGAGCAAGAGTTCCGACTGCAAGGTTTTCAGGCTGTGCACCGGGTCCTCCAGGGCGCTTTCAGAAATGTCAATGACGTAGAGTAGAAAGGACGTTCGCTCTAGGTGCCGCAAGAATTGAAAGCCCAGCCCTTTACCTTCGTGCGCTCCTTCAATGAGCCCTGGCACGTCGGCGACAACATAACTGTCACCCTCGCCACGGCTTCGAGAGCGAGTTCCTCCACTATAGCGAACCACGCCGAGGTTGGGAATAATTGTTGTGAAGGGGTAGTCCGCGATTTTGGGATGCGCGGACGAGATGGCGCTGATCAGGGTGGATTTTCCGGCGTTAGGGAATCCCACCAGTCCAACATCCGCCAATAGCTTCAACTCTAACAAAAGCCAATGCTCCTCGCCGGGTGTTCCGTCTTCGTGTTGCATCGGAACGCGATTCGTGGCAGAGGCAAATCTGGAGTTTCCCCGTCCTCCTTTTCCTCCATGCGCAACAATCGCCTCTTCGTCGTCTTCGGTCAGATCGCAGATGAGTTCCCCTGTTTCGTAGTCTTTGGCAGTAGTGCCAATAGGAACTTGAATGACTACCGCCGGGGCGTTCCGTCCATGGCGATTACCGCCTTCTCCGTCGCCGCCGCATTTCGCGACGTGATGTTGCTGATATTGAAGATCAATGAGCGTCGAAAGGCGTGTCGAGGCCTTCAGGATCACATCGCCGCCGTCGCCCCCATCCCCGCCGTCAGGGCCACCTCGAGGGACGTACTTCTCCCTTCGAAAGCGGCACACGCCATCTCCCCCGTCGCCTGCTTTCACGTATATCTTGACCTGATCAATGAACAACTGTGGTGCATCCTCAATCGGGGAATTGGGCACAGGGAATGACAATATATGAGAAGAGTATAAGGCCGGTCCGATGAACTAGCAATCGGATACCGGCTCGAGCGGGGATAGCAGCTCGCGGGGGGAGTGAGTCTAGTCTTTGCTAAAAATGATAGGAGACACCAGCGACGACGTGAGAGGCATTATAATCTTCTTCCACACCGAAGCCAGGGCCAAAGGCATTCTTAAATTCGAAGGTGGCGCCGACATACTTATATTCGGCCAATACGGCAAAGTGTTGAATAACCATGACGCGGAGGCCTGAAAGGAAATTTAACCCTACTCCAGTGCTTGAATCGGATTGTGCAGATGTCCCTTTGGCATAGATCAAAGCCGGTCCGCCTCCGACATAGGGCTGCCAAATCTGACCAGGGTAACGCATGACGAGATTGGCCGCGACAACCGTGACACGTAACTCGGCGTCCCTCTGCTTGCTGGTTCCTGAAGGACGCACTTGGACAGTTTGCTCTTTGATGTGTGGAGTCGTCGAAAAAGCCTCAACTTCAAAGCCCAGCCAATTATAGCTCTCGAGGAAATAGCCGAGCTTTCCGCCGTAGACAAAGGAGTTCGTTATCTTGAAATCACCAAACGTCACCCCAGATGTATTGCCCGTCCCCTTCACGTTCGAGAGTTCCCCCGGAAAAGCCCCCCCAAGCTCGCCGGCAATGTACAATTCCGCCTGAGCAGTCCCTCCAGACCATATAGGCGGGGAGGAGACATGCGACGATCAAAAAACCTTACTCATTTGCATACGCATTCCTTTCTATCGTTAGCCCAATCATTTAGCCAACGGATACTAAGTGTCGCAAGCAGGCCGGTCTACCGCTCCGCTGTTCAAAGTTCCCCCCATCCGGATGGTCCAGCCCAACCCGTGGGGCTACTTGAAACCACTACTGACAAAAAATTTTACACAAGAAGACCCACCAGAGGTTCGCTATTTTGATGCCTCCGTGAAACAATCGACCCATGTGATTGATGATAAAGGAGGTTTCCTGGCGTTTTGCCCATAATCTTCAAAATCGGACGAGCTCCAGGTGTCGGAAACCTAGACGACCCTCCAACGGCATGCTGATAATTATGTTATATTTCAATATCTTGAAATTTGGTATTAAATATGCATCTCCCGTACCGAGTCTATAACAATCAGCATCAGAAAAATCAGCATGAGGAGGTTCGTTAAAGTGAAAATGAAAAGCCTATCAGCATTACTTGCTATCGGAAGCCTGACAGGAGTCCTCGCGTTTAGCGGGGTTGCGAACGCAACGCCGCTGAACGCAGGGGATCTGTTGACTTCACCGCCCACGGTCATTGACGTGCTTTCATCAGCACCTGGCACCTTGCTCAATTCGTCAGTTGGGACGATCACCACGTCAAGCTTCACAGCGACTATCCGTGAAGCCGTGTTTAACCCTGGAATTTCTAATACGCTCGACTATTACTTTCAGGTCGTAAACAGTGCGGGGTCGACAGATGCCATCGGTCGCGTCACGGATCGGAGCTTTGATGCCTTCGCAACGAGTGTATTCCTCAGAACCGACAATGCTTCGGGGTTGGGCGGCTTCACCGCTTCGACGATTGCACCGTTTAGAATTGACAGGGATGCTTCAGGACAGACCATAGGGTGGGATTTTACAAAGGGCCTGACGCCTGCACTTGGTCACGGGGCGACCTCGGAAATTCTTGTGGTGAGAGTATCTTCTTCTAACTTTTCCCCCAATGGCCAATTCAATGCCATCGATGGCGCAGTTGGCTCCATTGTCAGCTTTGCTCCTATACAAAATGCCCCGCCTACGGGTGTTCCTGAGCCGGCCACTCTTCTGCTTTTGGGTTCTGGTCTAGCAGGACTGGCAGGCTGGCGCCAGTGGAGAACGAAAAGAAGCTAGATTCTAAACTCTGACAAGCTGAAAGGGCCGGCGCGGTCATAGATCGCCCGGCCCTTTTTTTATTTCCAAGATCCCTCTGCGTTCTTTCTTTCGGTTTGCAGATAAAGAAGCAGATCACGGCAAGGGCAGCTCTACCTAGCGCCAATTAAAGTCAAACGGTGCATCTCACACGCCGGTGGTGCATTCCCACCGCCAGCGACGATTCCTGGCGGGGAGGCCTATGCATAATTACGCTAAAATTTAATAGTATTATTATTGAATGGTAAGGCTTAAAATTTGCTCCTTCTTGCTTCGTCGCACTTGTCATATCAGGGGCCCACGAAGGGTCCAGAAACGGAGGCTATATGCCCTGGGGACTGCATACGAAGGATACGCCGGGATTGGGCAGGGTTCTTATTGTTGACGATGAGGAAATCGTCAGAAAAGTTCTGCGCGGCATGCTGACAGATGCAGGATACGATGTTGTCGAGGCTGAACATGGCGGCGAGGGAATTACAAAGATCGGCTCGGATGACAATCCGCTCATGGTGGATGTAATTATCTGCGACATCCGTATGCCGAAGATCAACGGCGTTGAAGCGATTGCGTTTTTCCGCCAGCAGTACCCTTCTGTACCAATTATCGTGTTGACTGGTTTCCCAGACACCAAAATGGCGACCGAACTTCTTACGCAAGGGGTCGTTGATTATCTCGTCAAGCCGGTGGATCGGGAAAAGCTCTTGGGCGCCGTGAAGGCGGCAATGGCTCAGCGCCTCACGTTGTCCGACCAGTTTTAATGCGAGCTCCTGGTGGACGCTGTACGAGGAACGATTCGAGTTCTCATCATAGGAGCGGGGAAAGGCGGCAAGGCCCTTCTCGAACTCCGCGGCGGCGCCTTCTACCAGGTCGGCACCGGCCTGCCGTATAACCCGGCTTCCGGTCGCTTTGCCGGCGCCGACTACGTCCTCACCGCGACCGATGGCACCCGCTACTCCT
>JBBRRL010000044.1:0-9538 GCA_038200775.1 Nitrospirales bacterium | reverse complement strand
GCCAAGATGGGGAGAGTCTTTGCTAAAGACAATCTCCTTAAATGGTGCGGCACCCAGGGGATTCCATGTGAGCCATTCAATAGCCTGCGTGACGTTGCGGCTCGTTTGTTTCCCAAGGGGGGCCTATGAAGCCGCTCCCCATGGTTGGGCCGACTGAGGCAGAACTCCGCGAGAAAGAGGCTAAGTTCTGCTCGTATGGAGACACCGTCCATTATTCTCCGGTGCCTAAGCTTTTTGCCGGATGCGATGGCAGCTTTCTCTACGACCGAGAGGATCGGCCCTACCTCGATCTTCAAATGTGGTATTCAGCAGTCAATTTTGGCTATGGCAATAAGACTATTGCCGATGCACTCAAGGCCCAGATTGATCAGCTGTCACAATTGGCCTGTCAATACCTGCATACGGAAAAAATACTGGCGTCCGAAAAACTTGCCGGCGAATGTCATCGGGCGTTCGGCATGGAAGGAAGGATCCAGTTTAATGTCGGCGGTGCGCAGGCCATCGAAGACTCCATGAAGTTGGTTCGCAACCATACCGGAAAGAGCCTCTTTATGGCGTTCACGGGCGGCTATCACGGCCGCACCCTGGGTGCCTCTGAGATCACGTCGAGCTATCGCTATCGCCGGCGCTTCGGACACTTTTCCAATCGCGCGCATTTCGTGCCCTTTCCGTATTGCTACCGCTGTCCGTATGGAAAAACACTTGATAGCTGTGACTATTACTGCGTCAACCAAGTCGAGCGCTTGTTTGAAACGGAGTACAACTCATTTTGGGACTCGCGGGCAAACGAGCCGGAATTTGTGGCCTTCTATGTTGAGCCGGTTCAGGCCACCGGTGGCTACATTGTCCCCCCCCCGGAATATTTTCTCCGGCTGCAAAAGATCCTTAACGAGCGAAAGATTCTTCTGGTCGATGATGAAATTCAAATGGGCTTTTTTCGAACGGGCAAGTTTTGGGCGCTCGAGCACTTCGGGGTGAAACCGCATATCGTGGTGTTTGGCAAAGCGATGACGAACGGGTTGAACCCTATTTCTGGGCTCTGGGCGCAGGAATTGCTCATCTCTCCCTCAAAATTTCCTCCGGGTTCGACCCATTCCACCTTCTCCTCCAATCCCCTCGGAACCGCGGCGACGCTGGCGACATTACGGTGGATCGAGGAGAAGCAGTACGAAAAGAAGGTGGCGGAATCCGGCGCCTATTTCCTCCGTGGGCTCCAACATCTCAAGGATCGTCACTCAACCATTGGTGACGTATCTGCCCTCGGTCTCGCCTTGCGTATTGAGGTCACGAAACCGGACCGCTTTACCCCAGACAAGGCCCTGGCCGACACGATTTTTGAAGCCGGGCTCGCCGGCGGCATCCCTTCGTCGCGCGGTCCCATGGGACTGGTGCTTGATATTGGTGGACACTACAAAAATGTGTTCACGCTGGCACCATCTCTGGAAATCACCCGAGGAGAAATCGATCTCGCGCTCGAGTTGCTGGACCAGCTCTTCACCCAGCACGGACGTTCGCAATGAGTCGCCTTCGACGGAGTCGCACAGGATACCTCGATGGGATGGTTGAGCGGACGGCAACTGACTTGGCTCTTCACACCGGTTCCAAGGGCCTGGTCTATTTGATCCATGGGGTCACCGGAACACCGGTAGAGATGCATTATCTCGCGAAACGTTTGGCACGCGAGGGGTGGGACGTCTATGTCCCGACGCTCCCTGGTCATTGCACCCGTCTTCGCGATCTTGTACGCACAACTGAGTTAGACTGGCGAGTGCATGTACAACGTCAATTGAAGTACGCGAGAGCACAGTACGACACGGTGCATGTGGCGGGACTGAGCGCCGGGGCACTACTCGCGCTAGAGGCCTCGACGGTCGTCAAGCTGGATGGCATCGGCGTGTTATCGCCGACGTTCGCCTTCGACGGCTGGAATGCGCCCTGGTCTCATGCGTTGCTGCCAGCCGCGATGAAGCTCGTGCCGTTGTCTCTTCAACACCTATTGTTTCACATTGACGGGCCACCGTATGGCATTAAGGATCCAGTCCTCCGTGCTCGGGTCGGAACGGCCTATCATCCGGCAACCATTGTGCGGGCGTGGTGGAAAGCGCGCACTGCCAGGAGGAAGGCCAAAGACGACGGCCCGTGTATTCCTTCGGCCGCATCAAACGGCTATCCCATTTTTCCACTGCGCACATTGACGGAAATTCATCGGCTGATCCAACATGTGTCCTCACGGCTTGCACAAGTCACTGCACCAACCATTGTGATTCAAGCTGCCGAAGACGATATGACGGGTCCACGTAACGCGGCGTTAGTACATGACGGGATCGCATCAACAGACAAAGAGGTCGTGCTGTTGGACGACTGTTATCATGTCATTACTGTGGATCAACAGAAACACGAAGTTGTTCGGCATCTACATCGGTTTTTTACTGCCCATCGCATATGCCACCACATGGCACTCAAGAGCCAAGCGCCATGGCCCCCAGAATCAATTCGTAGCGTCAACGAATCGGCAGTTTCAGAATAATAAGTTCATAGTGAAAGTCTTTATGCTATGAGGTCCGTTTGAGTAGTGAGAGTCTTGCTGCGAGTCACTACACGCCGAATTCAACAGCTACGACGCTACACATAATTCTATGACGTCTTTGATGGTGTGGACAGTGTGGATACTGAATCTCGTTCTTGATTCAGGAGGACATATTGCGTTCAAACTAGCTGCGATAGAATCATCCACAGACGCATCAGTGTTAGCACACTGGCGTCAAATGCTGGCGCGTCCTTGGTTATGGTTGGGAATAGCATGTTTTGCGGGAGAATTTGTTGCATGGCTAGCATTTTTGTCGTTGGTCCCACTTGCCCAAGGTGTGCTTTTGGGTACGAGCAGCATTGTTATCGTGATGGTCGGAGGTCGACTCATGTTTGGTGAGCAATTCACGACACTTCGAATAGCCGGTATTGTATTGATTGCTACGGGCGTTGCAATCGTCGGGATTGGCTAGATGTCGCGCAAGACATTCTATATCGTTGGGTTTGTTGCGCTGATCGTGTGTGATACGTTTTCTCAGATTTGTTTCAAGATGGCGGCAATCAATGCCGAGCCTTTCCTGATTGAGGTGGAATGGCTGATTCGTGTTCTCGAAACATCCTGGGTTTATGGAGCCATCAGCGGCTACTTGGGGGCATTTGTGATCTGGATGACATTGCTTCGGCAGGCACCTGTTGGACCCGCTTTTGCCGCATCACATCTCGAAGTGGTGGGGGTCATGGTCGTGTCGATTCCACTCTTTGGGGAAGCTCTCAGCCTGTCTCAGTTCCTGGGAGCACTCTTAATTGTGGCCGGCGTCGTCTGTTTGGCGCAGAGTGAACCTCAGCCCGATGTTTACTTCTGACGCGATTGCGGAAATGCCTCCGACAGCGGGCTTGCCTGTACATCTTCGGGATTTGCTTACCCCTTCGTCGGAATCCTTTCCTCACCAACTTGCCCAGTTTCTGGGAAGCAGCTCTGCGGTGGGTGTTGAGTGCTCAGGAACGGCAAGTCTGATTGTCATTCTTGAGACCCTTAGACGCTTATCAACTCGAACAACCGTTGTCATTCCTGCCTATACTTGTCCTCTCGTCGTATTTGCGATCCTGAAAGGGGGATTGCAGTTCCGTGTTTGCGACACGCGCCCCGGTAGCTTCGAACTCGACCTCGATGTCTTGGCGAGGCTTTGCGATCAAAACACGTTAGCCATTGTCCCCGCCCATCTGGGGGGGAGGGTAGCGGACTTAGATCCCGTCATTGCTCTCGGGAGACAGTGCGGAGCGTACGTAATTGAGGATGCCGCTCAGGCATTAGGTGCCCGCTATCAGGGGAAAAGCGTTGGATTAGGTGCCGATGCGGGGTTTTTTAGCTTCGCAGCGGGCAAAGGTTTGAGTATCTTTGAAGGCGGGGCATGGACCGCTGGCGATACTGAATTGCGATCGGAGCTGGCACGTACCAGTGAGCGGATCATCCCTTCTGGGTTTAGTTGGGAAGCGTTACGATGTCTTCAATTGGTCGGATATACAGCAGCCTATCGTCCGTTCCTTCTTCATTTCATTTATGGAAATGCAGTGCGGAAGGCCCTTTGTCGTCGTGATCTCATAGGAGCAGCCGGGGATTATTTTTCTTCAGAGATCCCTTTGCATCACGTGAGTAAATGGCGACAGTCCGTGGCTACTCAGGCCCTCTTGCGCCTACCGGCCTTCCAGCATGACCTCGCCCGTCAGGCTGCCATACGTCTACCTCAACTAACAAGTATTGGGAGAATCAAAGTCCTGACCGATCCTCCCCGAGCCACGGGAACGTGGCCTTGTTTTATGGTTGAACTACCCAACGAGCAACTGTGCACCCAGGTACTTGAGGAATTATGGGGAGCGGGTCTAGGCGTGGCGCGCATGTTCGTGCATGCGCTGCCGGATTATGAGTATCTGCATCCTTGGATGAATGGGCACTCGGCTCCGAATGCCAGACGATTTGCTGCCTGTTCCATCACAATCTCGAATAGCCCCTGGTTGGATGAAGCCGGTTTTGAGCGCATAGTCGCCATTCTGTCTCGGCATTGCCGCGGGCGGTCATGACTTGCCGATGGCCACGAGCCAATTGAGCAATTGGCGATTCACTGCGGCCTGTTGAATCTTCCACTCTCCCAGAGTCTCGATGGGAATCGCTGGTTGCCGATCCAGTGCGCTGAGCCAACGCTTCCATGACGTTTGGTAGTGATGTACCGACACATCACCGGTGACATCACTACCGATGAGTCTCCCCTGAAAGCGCTCTGTCAATTGTCGAACATTCTCCAGATCGAAACAGCCCTGATCCCAATTTGTCTGGACGATCTTCGGGCCTAAGACATCTTTGTCAATTGACAGATACACGGGACCCGGAAAATTTGTCTCGAAGTCAGCGTGGAACCGCTCAATCAGCGCTTGGGCATTGCTAAAAGACAGGATGTGTTTGCCGAGTCCGACCCGTTTCGCCCACCCCACATGCACACCGATGGTCCAGTAGCGAACTTTCCCGAGCACGATGGGCAACAAGTGATTCTCCCAAGCGTGGCGCCAACTGACATCTGAAGACGTGATGCCAAGAACGTGAAGGCAGCGAACCTGAGGCAACCGTGCTGCCTGGGCGACCCAGGATCCGCAATGAATTCCGAAAGGAAAGCGCATGTTGTCAGGATGGTTATCCAGTACAACCACATCAAACGGCTCGCGCTGATTCAACCGACCAAGCAAGAGGTGACTGATGTGGTGAAAGTCCCCACTGCCAAGGAACACGGGTCCGTACGACTGTGGTAATCGTTCGTCGAGATGCCTCTTGAAAGATCTCCACGTCCGCCACGAGCACGCAAAGCGAATCGCCTCCTGCCAGTCGGAAAGTGAAACCCTCTGGGCCTCTTCCAGCCCATCCAAACATCCGTCAAGATCGAAGGCTAGAACCGGAGTCATGGACGACGCGCCTCGAACCAGGCTTTGTCATGCTCAAAGTGCCGTGACAGCTTGGTTAGAATGCGCCTCAGGATAGGATTGCGCACGTAGACAGCATGTTGAGTAAACGTAAAGTGTGCGCCGAGCTTGGCCTTAATGTCAGGGTCCGTCCATCCGGCGACGTAATAGGTCAACCGCTGGGACAACGCAAAGGACAAATTCTCCATCCAACTTATGAAATATAAGTTGTGTTGCCGTGCGGCCGGATAGCTAAATCCGACGTACTTGTCGATTAACATGCCATTATGAATGAAGCACAAATTGAAGCCGATCAATGCGCCTCCCGAGTAATATACAAACAACCGACCGTGTAAAGACGCGTCCGTAAGCACAGCGGTAAAAAACTCGGCGCTCAGCTTATCAAAGTGTAGTTCACTTTGCCGATACACGTTCAGATACAGAGTGTAGAGGGCCGCAAGGAATGCTGGATCATTGAGTTGTTCACAGCCCGTGTGAATAAGCCTGATCTGTAAGCCCGCGCGTTTGCGCATTTTGCGTTGTAGATCCTTGCGTCTTCCTGAGGAAAGAAGGGCAAGGTAGGCATCCGTACTGCCAAAGTCGAGCGGCACATACGCTAACGCCTGGCCAGCAATCTGGATAAAGCCTGCATCGTTGCAAGCTCGCAGTAGCTCCTCCGCCCCGAGATTGTCAGATCCCGACAAAAGCGGCGACCGCGCAGGGATATCTTTGATAATGAGCAGCTGAGAGGACCGTTTCCATGTCTCAAGCATGGATGTCAGTAGCGTGGTGGCGTCCATGTGAGCGGGAAGCGGCAAATATTCAGTCACCGTCGTTCCCCAAAACCATGTCGGCCAAATTAACAGGTGCCGGATCCACTGCGATCCAGGAAAGGATGTAATTCTCTGCCGGGCTTTCGCATCTATCGTGGTCAGCAGATCAAAATTCATGCGAAACCCTGGCTGACCGAGCGGTGAAACAACGGCCTCAAAATTCTCCGGGGGGTATTGCACAAAATGTCGGAGCAAACAGAGGGGTTCAAGGCTGTTGACGAACTCCGAAGGAAGCGAGAGGTGCTTGGTCAAGTGCTTCCGGCTGCTAAAATGGGTAATCAATCCCAACAAAGGCGTTGAAACCATCTCGGCCGTACGCGAAATCCGCTCGGCCCACCAGATGTGGCTTGGCCATAACGCGCAGCCCCACTCCTGGATTGACCTGCCAGTTCTTAAAAGTGAACTTATCCCCGATGGATTGCGGTTGCACCCGCCCCACGTCGAGGAACGGGGCGACCTGCAGGTCCAGGGCATAATTCATGAAGGTTACCTCTTTCACGCGAATCCGCTCTTCCAAATTCAGCAGAATGGCCGTGTTGCTGATAAAGCGATTTTGTCCGAATGCCCTGAGAGTGTGTTCTCCTCCCAACATAGGGCGCTCATAAAAAGGAATTCCTCGCTTCTGGCTTGCCCCAGTTGGCAAGTTCTGCAGGTCATTTCCTACCACCCCGTCCAACAAGAAGTATGGGACGAACGTGAATCGACCGTCGCCATGGGGCAGGAGGATTCGGGCATCCACAACATATCGGATCCACTGGTTTTCCTCCTCATGCGAAAGATTCTGATTATATTCTCCGGACAACGTGACATAACTCCCCTGAGTGGGCGTCCGTTGATGGTCGCGGGTGTCATACACCATAGCCAGACGATGGCCGATGATCTGCGCTCCTTCAATGCCCGCGACTTGGCCAAAGACGGTCCTGGTTTGAGGCAGGCTGTCGATCAGGCCGTTCTCCACACGAACATCGCGATATCGTTCCGTCAACGTCACCGCGAAATCAGGATTGAGATTAATTCCGGCCATTAGCTGAATGTCTCCCTCCCGCAGCGTGAAGTTGGTTTCCCGTGATTCCTGGGCCCGGTTGCCAAAACCGAAAAAGCGTTCAAAGGGGTTCTTAAACCAGGTGGCTTGCACACCGAGGAGATACCGGCCCCCTCCGGCCCCGACGTCCTTATATCGGAAGTCAATGTCGCGCGCGATACGCTCTGACATCGACGCGGTCAATTCATATTGGGCGGTATCAGACGGATAGCGATAATAACTCAGCGTGCCAGTGTGGCCAACCACTGGATTGAAGAGGTACTGAGGCGCAATAATGGTGCTGAGTTCTCCCTTGGCATCCTCCTTGAATATGGGCACGAAGGCCCCAATCCAGTACCGTTCATTGCGCGCATAGCCGAAGGCGGGCAGCGGGATGAAGGTGTACGGGCCTCGATGAAAGAAGGCTTCTAAGGCCTTTTTCTCGTCCGGCTCCAACGGCTCTTCCTTTCTCTGCGGGGAGCGCGTGCCTTCCTGTTGTTGCGGCTCGTGTTCGTCTATCGCGGCGTCGGCCCAGGGCATGCTAGCGCTCAACCCGAGGAAAAGGCTGAGCCAGAACACAATGGGGGCCAGACCGATCCCCGTTAGCCGGCCGATTCCATCAATGTCATCAGCGTGAGCGCGGAAGAAAGCTTGCTGTATGCCGCACATCGGTGATCGGCCACCCCTCGCCTGTCTCATAGGGTCCGTTCGCTCACTCACCTGCTCGTATGGCTCTCCGTTGACCGCTCCATTGAGAACGGGAAAAAGATTGTGTGATCAATCCATCCCCTAACGACTCCATGATTTCAGCCATGTTCAACATTAATTGGGCTTCTTTTTTTGATGGAACGTCCTCGGGGAGTAGCTTGAGGGCCCCCCAGGCATAGGCCGACTCCTCCATGCTTTGCCAGATGGGGAATCCCCGGTCCGTCTCGAAGGCCCGCGCTTCCACCTACGTGCCGTAGCGCCACCCCAAAGACATAGCCGCCGCCAAACCATAACGGCGTGCTCGTTAACAGCTCAAAGCCCACATTCCCCAGAATGATGCCGGGATTCCAGACGGTGGCAATGCCGATGGCCGCGGTCTCCCATGAAATATCGGCGAACATGCCTGCCACCAACCATTGACAGCGGATTTTCCCAGAATAAAGAACACTGCCAGCAATGACCAAATCAGCACCCAGGCGGCTGCGAAAGACCGCCAGCTGGCGCACGCCCCGGTGTGTCAGGGGTTTCGGGTCTTTGTGGTAGTGAAGGATCAGATTGCGGGCGAAGGAGAATCACACCCCCATCGCCGGGTACGACAATGGTGGGATCTGACACAGAAGGGCGCGGTGATAGCATGCCCGATCAGGCCATCGCCGCAGCATTCAGCAAACTTTGAAGGAGCGGGTTTTGCACGGCGGCCGCTATTCGCGCTTGCTGCCCTGCAAAAACATTAATGCTTGCAGGAGGCGTGGCGTGACCCATGGTCCACCCAAGCACCGTGGTCGCCCGTTCGAGCGCCTGGAGCGGATCAAGCATTTGTGTCATGCGCGCCTCATATTCGCGCCGCACACTTTGGAGCTCGCTTTTTGCACGCGCCTTGTACTCGCTTGCTTGTGCACCTTTGGGCCAGCGGCGCGTCGTGCTGATGCCCTGTTCAATCTTTGCGAAGTACGCATCAACTTCGCGGCGATGTTCGTTGATCAGCCGGTCAAGTTCAGGTTCCACATAGCTCGTTTGGAGCAGTTCCTGTGACTTCTGCTGAAGCTTGGTATCGGCCTCACTCGCCTTCATCTGGCCCGTTGCGATATGCACGCGATTGATTTGATCGTAGAAGATCAGGTAAGTCCGCAGGCGGACCATCTCCCCGGACATCTGGGCGAGTAATGACTGAGCGAACCCTTGAAGATCTGCAGCGCCAGGTTGCTGTTGCGCGGCCGCAGGAAAGAGCAATGCGCTCATGAAAATTCCAACAGTAAGAATGCCAACGACTATTTTTGATCTGGACCGTTCAACCCTTCCAGGCCCGAACGTATTCATCAATACCTCCTCGTGAGACTGGGGGCTGAAAAGTGCAAGGATAGTCGAAGGGCTGAAAAGTGCAAGGATAGTCGAAGGGCAGTTAATACGGCAAGCCAATCCCATACCGTAGCGGGTGTCATCCCCCAAGCCGGCATCTTGACGCTCAATCGGTAGGGAGGACGGCGCAGGCCCAGGCGAGACTCGGGAT
>JBBRRL010000043.1:0-9573 GCA_038200775.1 Nitrospirales bacterium | reverse complement strand
TGGATATGAGTGGGATTCCCGGTAGCACGAAAGAGGGCACCGCCGTAATCAGAAGGATCAGCCACAACCACCTCCAGAGGCAGTCCTTGAGGAGACGAGGCCGTGATCAGACCGTGATCCTTGTGTCTGACCTGAGTCACTCCCGTTATGCGGGCTAGCAACGGCTCAACAGAAACAGTCGAGGAGCAGGCAAGCACCATGCAGAGATTCTGCAACACTTCAATCTTCCGTCTGAGATCTCCAGCAAGATCGGCCTGCTTGACGCCCGGAAGATTCCGAACGACCTCAAGCAGGTTCTCCGCCTCCGCAACAGCGACGGAAGTGAGTTGAAAGCCTTTATGCCGTTGGAATTGCCGAATGCCCGCCAAAATTCGCTCCTGCCCTTTGAGACCAAAGCCGGGGAGATCCACCAACCGATTTTCAATGCAGGCGTACTGTAGTTCTCCCAATGAGCCCACGCCGAGTTGTTCGTGGATCACCTTGAGCTTCTTGGGGCCAAGCCCTGGGACACCGTCGAGCTCGAGCAGCGTCGCCGGATACAACGCGAGTAATTCCTCATGCAAGCGACACCGGCCCGTGGTAATGAGTTCCGAGATTGTGGCGGAGAGCGTGCGGCCGATGCCTTTCACTTGACCTAAGGTCTCTGCTCGGACAAGTTCGGCAGGATCCTGAGGCAGTTTCTGCAGAATTTCCGCAGCGTGGCTGTACGCCTTGGCCTTGAAGGGATTCTCGCCTCTGAGCTCGAGGAGAAACGCTATTTGTTCGAGTACGCGGGCGATTTCAAATTTCGGCATCATGCGCCATTACACCCACCCGCCCCGCGGCTGCCAAGACAGCCGCACTTCCCGATTACACCCACCCGCCCTGGAATCTGCCAAGACAGATTCCTTTGCCCCTGACACCCGCCCGCCAAACAAAGCTTGCTCGACCACTACACCCAGCCCACCCCCGAACTCGCCAAGACGAGTTCGTTTCTCCCATGGGCCTGATGATTAAGGCCGCCGGGGATAGTTCTTTTCTCTTAGATTCGTGTTTTTATAGCACACGCCGGTTCACCCACTCTGCCCAAACATTGCACCCGCCTAGCCCCGGCCATTGACCCGACAGGCTCTTCACCCGTGGGACAGCCGCTCTTCCCGATTACACCCGCCCTCCCCAATCCTGCCAAGGCAGGCTTTTGTCCCGTGGACAAACTCCTTTGCCCCATCTCACCCACCCAGCCCTGGAGGCTGCCAAGACAGCCTCCTCTGCCCCTGGTCAAAATTCATGGATTGCCGAGCTCCAATATACAAGACATGCAAATGATGAACAATACCGATGCAGTGACCGGACCGCCTCGTTGCGGCTGCTTTGAAAAAACTGCTAGCATGTTGGATGCCTGCACGACGCTGGATAGCATTGTACTTTATACTAAGTATAATCTCGCTCTCGCTCAGTACGGATGCGCAGGGTCTGGGGCGGGACACACAAACTTCTGCATCGTGCCAAATTGGAGGGATCAAAAAAGGGGCTACGGGCAAGCAGTGCGATGTCGCGATTCCCGCCGGTTGCAAAGTCGCAACGAATATTTCCACTCAAACCCGTTGGACCGATATTGAGAAATCCGGCGGCATGTCCTGCCGGTTCGACCCAAAGCTTACCGACTGGAAGACCCGCATCACAGGATCTTGCGCAAAATGCTTGGCCAGGCAGTGCACGGCCAAGTTTACGGTGTACTTCGACTGTCCATCGACGGCCGCGCCATGACTCTGACAGAACAGATTAGGTGCGAGGCGCAGCGACTTGGCTTTGACGCTGTGGGAGTCAGTCGCGTGACGTCAGCCCGCCCTGAAAGAGCGCGACTCAAGGAATGGCTCGCGCGCGGACTTTACGGTGAAATGAGCTGGATGGCCCGTACGGAGAAAAAGCGCGCCAATCCCGCACTCGTCCTTCCCGGTGTTCGATCGATCGTTTCTGTGGGGATGAACTATTACACCGGTCCGGACAATGACGATCCACCGGGCCATGGCCGCATTGCCCGATACGCGCGCGGCGACGACTACCACCGGATCATGGGCGAGCGGTTGGCATCCCTCGTCGAATTCATGCACCGGACAGCGATGGATTCGACGAACCGCGCATATGTTGACACCGGCCCGGTCATGGAGAAGGCCTGGGCGCAACGGGCGGGTCTCGGCTGGATCGGCAAACATTCCAATCTCGTCTCACGGCAGTACGGCTCCTGGCTGGTATTGGGTGAGGTCCTCACGACTGCATCGCTTGAGCCCGATGCATCCGGTACTGATCTCTGCGGAAACTGCACGCTGTGTATCCGCGCCTGCCCCACAGGAGCCATCACGGAGCCCTATGTCGTGGATGCGCGGCGCTGCATCTCATACTGGACGATCGAGCAAAAAGGCATGCTTCCCGAAGGGCTTCATGCCGCTGCCGGCAATAAGATCTTCGGCTGTGACGATTGTCTGAACGCCTGTCCCTACAATCGGGATGCGCAGCCGACGAGAGAGCCCAGATTCTCAAGCGGGGGGCCGAGCGTTCATGCCAACCTTCAAACATTGGCCGAGCAGAGCGCCGAGGCGTTTCACGCTGCATTTCGCAAAAGCGCGGTGCGGCGGGCAACGTACGATGGACTCCAACGCAGTGTCGCGGTGGCGATCAAGAACGCCGCGCAGGGTGCTGACCAACCATGATGCCTTCTTTTTCAAGCCATTTGGTGAACCCTCCTTTCGGTGATCCGGGCGTGTACACCGAGATGCGCTCAACCCGCCGCGCGATCATGTTTGATCTTGGCGACAATCAGGCGTTGACGTCCTCGCGGCTGCTGCGGGCAAGTGACGTCTTTATTTCCCACACCCACATGGATCACTTCATCGGCTTTGACCGACTGCTACGCGTGGCGCTCGCTCGAAGCGCAGCCCTCAGGCTCTACGGACCGCCAGGATTGATCGAGAACGTCGCGGGGAAGTTGCGTGGCTATACCTGGAATCTCGTGGAGGAGTACCCGCTGGCAATCGACGTACGTGAGTTTCATGATCGCCAGGTGCGTCACACGCGCTTTCTCGCCAGAGAAAGGTTTCTTCCGATCGAAGGCCTTCCCGAGATCCACACCGCCCCGACTCCGTTTCCGGTCATGTTAGATCCTATGTTCACCGTTTTTGCCACGCCGTTGAATCATCGAATTCCTTCCTTTGCCTACGCGCTTCAGGAGAAACCTCACATCAATATCAACAGAGAGCGCTTGCACGCCGCAGGATTGCCCATCGGCTCTTGGTTGAAAGATGTGAAGCAGCATCTTTGGGATGGCCGCCCCGAAGACTACCAGTTCGGCAACCCTGTACTTCGAGCACCGCAAGGAAGAGCGGAGGTTTGTCCTGGGTGAGCTGCGGGAGAAGTTTGTGAGCATCACGCGCGGCCAGAAGCTCGCCTATGTGGTGGATGCCCGCTTTGACGATGAGAACGCAGCGAAAATCGTGGAGATGGCCGAGAACGCGGACGTCTTCTTTTGCGAGGCGACTTATTTGGACCGCGAGGCGGAGAAAGCCAGTGAGCGCTATCATTTGACAGCACGGCAAGCCGGCCTCTTGGCGCGTAAGGCGAACGTGCGCGAATTGGTCGTCTTTCACTTTTCGCCCCGTTACACGGGCCAGGAAGAACTTCTTTATCGCGAGGCGAAGGACGAATTCACGCGGATGGGTGACCATTGAAAGTACTCGTGATCGGGGGTGCAGGGTTCCTGGGATCGAATCTCGTCCGGGCATTGCTCAGCCGGGGCGATGAGGTTCGCGTGATGGTCCGCCCGACGAGTAATGTTATGACGCTCGCGGGCTTGACTGTGGAGCGCATCGAAGGTGATCTGAATGACGCAAGTTCCCTCGACCGGGCCTGCCGCGACGTGCGTGTGGTGTACCATACCGCAGGCTATTATCCCTCGCACACCGTCCCCGTCGAAGTCGCTATTGCTCAAGGAGTAGCAGAAACCCGCGGCGTCCTAAACGCCGTGCGGCAAGGGGACGTGGACCGGCTCGTATTCACGAGCTCTCTGACCACGATCGGGTTCCCGCGCGCGGACTCGCGTCATGCCGTTCGCCCGGCCAATGAAGATGATCCGTTTCAACCATTGTTTCCGGACAACCCTTACCTCATGGCAAAGGCCCACATGGAGCAAGAGGTTCTTCGAGAGGCAACCCGAAATGGACTTCCTGCGGTGGTCGTCAATCCCACGGTTTTTTACGGCCCATATGACATCAAGCCTACGAGCGGAACGCAAATTGTGATGATCGCCCGACGCCAGATGCCGGCGTATGTCGAAGGACCGCTCAATGTCATTGACGTTCGGGATGTTGCTGAGGGCATGATCAACGCTGCAGAGCGCGGCCGGACTGGGGAGCGTTATATCCTGGGCAACTGGAACACGACACAGAAAGTATTAAACACGATGATCGCCAAGGTGGTGGGTGTCCCCGCCCCGATGCTCCAGATCCCTTTTCCACTGGCCCGGTATGGCACGAAAATAGCCGATTGGGTCTTTCGAAACGCCTTCCGGAGAGCTGCACCTGTGCCGGGTTTTTTCGTGGAAATGCTCAAACACATGCAACAGTATGATTGCTCCAAGGCCGCACGAGAACTTGGTCCCGCGTTGCGGCCGGTGGAGCAGGCTATTGCCGATGCGGTGACCTGGTTCCGGGAAAATGGCCGGCTGTAAACCCCAACAAGGTCTATTACACCCGCCGCCCTGAAATCTGCCGGGACAGCTTCCTTCACCCCTTTAGGACTTCAGAATAATGAGCGTGACTCCATCACCACCCTCCGCTCGCTCGCCGGGACGGAAGGCCGCAACATAAGGGGAGTCTTTCAAGTAGTCCCGAAGCACGTGCCTCAGGCGGCCTGTACCGTGACCATGAATCACGCGCACTGCGACGGCCCCTGTCAGCACCGCACGGTCAAGACCGGCCTGGACCGCTTCGACCGCTTCATCCCCCGCCTTACCACGCACGTCGACCACGCTGGTCTCTCCCGTCGCCATGCCGGACATCACAGGCGACATCGCGGCCTTTTTCGTAGACGCCGTTTTTTCACCTCCCCTGATACCTGCGACGCGGGCTGCCTCTGTGGAAACTTCGGCCTCACCTACTCGAACTCGCACGCGCTTCTTGCCTACCGGACTTTCGAGCAGCGTCCCGATCGTTCCCAAACCAAGAAGCTCGACCCGATCACCTGCCTGCAGATCACGGATCGGGAGAAAATCATTTGCGGGCGCGAGGCTTGTCTGCATGGCTGCTTCGACGACCCCCAGCCGTGACTTCGCTTCGCGAGCTTTGAGAACGCTTTTGTCAGCCTTGAGACTGTCCAACACCGATTGAATCTCCGCTCGCGCCCGGAGGAGCTCATCAGTCAGCTTTTTGCGAACGGTCTTTCGCGTATCCTTTTCATCTGCGGCCTGGCGCGTGGCAAGTTCTTTCTGGGCCTGTGTTGCCACCTCACTTTCGGCGCGAAGCTCTTTGATCCGCAGGGTATCTTCATCAAGACGCCGGCGGGTTTCTTGCAGTTCTTCCATCAACAACTCTATCGCTCGTTCCTGTGTATTGACGAGCCGTACGGCCTCATCGAGCAGGCGCTCATCGAGACCGAGACGCCCTGCTATTTCTATGGCAGAACTGCCGCCGGGCATCCCCATGATCAGGCGGTAGGTGGGCGAAAGCGTGGCGGCGTTAAAACCGACACTCGCGTTGGCAAACATCGGATGCGCCTGGGCAAAGGCTTTGAGGGGATTGTAATGTGTCGTGGCGACGACGGTAAATCCACGCTTGGCAAGGTGCATGAGGAGAGCTTGCGCAAGGGCCGCGCCTTCAGCCGGATCCGTTGCCGTGACGGGCTCATCAAGCAGAACCAGCGCCTCCGGAGTGGCCTCCGCTAACAGGGCAATCATGTCCCTGATGTGGGCAGAAAAACTTGACAGGTCCTTGGCCAAATCCTGCGCATCTCCGATTTCCGCATAGACTTCAGGGAAAAAGGGCATCTGCGAGCCGGGCTCGCACGGAAGCTGAAGACCGGCCCTGACCATCAGGGCAAACAGTCCAAGTATTTTGAGTGTGACGGTCTTACCTCCGGCATTAGGGCCGGAAATAATCAGGACGCGTACTCCCCGCCCCAATTCGATATCGTTCGCTACGATCGGTTGCCCGTCATTCTTCGACGCCGGTGAGGAGCCGCCTTGTCGGCTGAGCATCAAGAGGGGATGCCGGGCCTGCCTGAGCCGGATTGCACCGCCCTCGGAGATGATCGGATCGGATGCCTGTAAGATCTCGGAGAACACTGCTTTGGCGCGCAACGCATCGAGATGGCCAAGGAGCGTGACATCCTCCGACAGTGATTCGTGATGGACGGCCGCTTGTTCGCTGAGATCCTGAAGAATCCGCCGGACTTCCCTGTCAATGGCCAATTCGGCTTCTTTGATCTTATTGTTCAGATCCACGAGGTCTCGGGGTTCAATAAACACCGTGGCGCCGCTGGCGGACACGTCGTGGATGATCCCCGGGACCTCGCTTTTCCGTTCGGTCTTCACAGGAATGACATAGCGATGCTCGCGTTCCGCGAAATAGGATTCTTGAAGAATTTCAGCAAAAAGCGGTGACGCCAGGATGGCCTCTAATCGTGTTCTGATTCTCTGTCTGAGGGTGTTGGCCTGATGAGTGAGGCTCCGCAACTCAGGAGTGGCGGATTCCAGGATATTCCCCTCGGGATCGATGGCTCGATCAATAGCGATCTTCAACGGCTGCAGATCATCAAGATCCGCCGCAAGCGCCCAAAGCCCGGGAGCGTCGTCCTGGCATGTTCGCAGAAAGCGGCGGACATCCGCGACCAGGCCCAGGACAATTGAGATATCCCGGAAATCCAGACCGGTGGGAACAGCTCCTTTTGCAAGCCGTTCGATGACGGGACGCACATCGGGAAAGTTGCCGAGTGGAACTCTGCCGCTTCGCCGCGCCAGCGAGATCATCTCAGCCGTCTCTCGAAGAGCGGCCTGCGTTTGCGGCAAGGACACGGCTAACGTCAAGGTCCGGCATCGCTCCGCTCCCACGGTCGAGAACGCGTGGGATGCTAAGGCATTGAGAATCGCTCTCCATTGGAGGTCTTGGAGCGCCCTTTCCAGAAGCCCTGCCCGGTCTGCCATGGTGGATCAGCCTTTGTGCTTGTCCGCTTAGAGTACTCCCGAGCCTGAATTTTCTGCAATCGGCGGCTACTCTTGGGGGCTTAACACTTCTGTCGGGGTTGCCACGACGTTCGAGAACAATGTACTGATAACACGGTTTTCACCTATCATGGAGGGCTTATGAAGAAGTTCATCGGGGTTTTAACGGTCGGATTTGTGCTGGGCTTGGGCGCAGGGACATTCGCGGCGGACATGGGTGGACCGGCAAAGGCTGGAAAGGACGCCAACGGTGCTCGCACGGTCAACGGAGAAGTCCTGAAGATCGACGGCGAGAACTATGTCGTCAAAGACGCCTCGGGCAAAGAAGTCAAACTGCATGTCAACGCCCAGACGAAGAAGGATGGGGACATCAAGGTTGGCGATAAGGTCGAGGCGCAGGCGGACGGCACCGGCCACGCTTCCGCAATCAAGGCAACCAAGTAATACCTGGTTTGCCTCCGGCCTGGTGTGTTGCTCTATTCTATGCGCGCAGGGATGAACAGTCCCTGCGCGCATTTCTCTCCTCTAGCATCCTGTTGAAAAACATTTCGAGCAGCGCCGATGCCATCGAACCTACAGGATGGTCAACAAGCCGATCCATCAAGACCGCAGGGGAGTAAAACCCACAAGCGTGCCCTCTGGGGT
Source organism: Nitrospirales bacterium (assembly GCA_038200775.1). Classification (GTDB taxonomy): domain Bacteria; phylum Nitrospirota; class Nitrospiria; order Nitrospirales; family NS-4; genus NS-11. The sequence goes on along the minus strand of JBBRRL010000043.1, from coordinate 1,742 downwards.
GCGTGTGGAGGTTTGCAATCCGAGAACGCTGCTGTCGGGAGTTTTACCCATCCTGCTAATGCCGGCGTAATAGCTTTCCCGGCGTTCCTTTCCACAGAATCAGCAATGGACTCGCCACAAATATCGACGAATACGTGCCCACGATCACACCCAAGAGCAAAGCCAGTGAGAAGTCATGGAGCACCTCTCCCCCAAACAGCGTCAGCGGAATCAACACGAGGATCACCGTGAGGGACACGACCACCGTCCGGCTCAGCACCTGATTGACTGCATTGTTGATGATGACATCCAACGGGTCCCTGTGGCGCACTTTCAGATTTTCCCGAATGCGGTCAAAGACGACGACAGTATCCGTCAGCGAATAGCCGGCGAGGGTCAGCAGTGCCGTGACGAACAACAGTGTGATCTCCTTGTCCAGCAAATAGAAGATGCCGAGCACTGCGAACACATCGTGAAACGTCGCGATTGCGGCGGCGACGCCGAAGCGAAATTCAAAGCGGGCGGCGACATAGAGGATGATCCCGATCATCGAGATGCAGATGGCAATGAGCGCATCCTTCTGAAGTTTTTGGCCGACCGTTGGGCCGATCTCGGTGGTCGCATCCACCACGAAGGGATTGTCCGAAAAACTCTTTCGAAACGTCTCCAGCACCTTGTCAGCGATCCCTTCCTCGATAGTGTTCTTGGCCTTCACGCGCACCAGAAGCTTGTTGTCGGAGGAGAACTCCTGGAGCTCTACTTCCGCGAGCCCCGTCTTGAGCAACGCCTCGCGAGCTTTCTCGATGGAGACCGGCCGCTCGAATTTCAATTGGACTGCCGTCCCCCCCGCAAAATCGATCCCTAGGTTCGCCGCCCCACGCCAAATCTGAAAGAGCGCGAAGATACCGAGGAGGATCATGACACCGGACAGCGCGAAGGAGTATCGACGCCACCCCATGAAGTCAATTGAGGTCTTGCGGAGAATCTCGATCATTAGATACTCAACCGCTCCACTTTACCCCGGCGGTGGATCAGATCGAAGATCACCTTCGTTCCGACAAGGGCCGTAAACAAGTTGATCGCGATGCCCAGGCACAACGTGACCGCGAATCCTTTGATCGGACCGGTGCCGAAGAGAAACAGCGCCAAGCCCGTAATGAGCGTGGTGACGTGAGAGTCGACGATCGTCAGGAACGCCTTGTCATATCCGGCGTCAATGGCCGGTCTCACCGGTTTACCGGTTCGAAGCTCCTCTCGGATCCGCTCAAAAATCAGAACGTTCGAGTCCACCCCCATGCCGATCGTGAGAATGATCCCCGCGATGCCGGGCAATGTCAAAGTCGCGTTTAGGCCAGCCAAGGCGCCGAGCAGACAAATAAGATTCAAGATCAAGGCAAAATCTGCGATTGCCCCCGACATCCGGTAGTACAGGATCATGAAAAAAATCACGACACCGCCCGCAATCAGAGTGGAGCGGACTCCCTTTTCAATCGAATCCCGCCCCAGGGACGGACCCACAGTAAGATCTTGAATAATCTTCACCGGAGCCGGAAGAGCTCCTGCCCGCAGGACGATCGCGAGGTCGTTCGCCTCCTCGGTTGAAAAGGACCCCGTGATCTGGGCCCTTCCCCCGCCGATACGCTCCTGGATGACCGGCGCCGAATACACCGTATTATCAAGGATGATCGCCATGCGCTTTTTCACGTTTTCGGAAGTAATCCGCTCAAACAGCTTAGCCCCTGTGCTGTCAAAGTTGATGGAGA
>JBBRRL010000042.1:0-9608 GCA_038200775.1 Nitrospirales bacterium | reverse complement strand
CCGCGGAGGGCGCCGGCGTCGTGGAACGCTCAATCGGCTTGAACTTGCTATTGTCATACGTTCGCGAGCCGCGGCTTCCGTAGCTGCCGGAGCCTCCACTCGAGTAGCCGCCCGACCCGCGGCTTCCGCCGCCGGCTTTCGCAAAAGATAGTGTTGGGGTGGCGGTCATGGAAAGGACCACCAAGAGAGCAATTATCTTTGGAGTGTTCAAGTGAGTATCCTTTCGTCTAGAGCTACGGAATGCTCCTAGAAGCAACGCACATTGGGCTGTATGATTATAATACCAGGAATCGCGGAATCAAGTCCGGTTTATGAGTGCGGCCATATTATAAAAGAATTCCTAGGAGAAATCATTAATTACAGGCCATAACGGGAGAATTCTCATGAAAACCATAATTATTCTTGGGCTGGTGCTTCTCCTGGGGCTTCCAGGTTCTGTTTTCGCAGCAGGAATTGATCAGACATCCGGCGCCCGGGTCGAAAAGGCGACGTTTGCCGGCGGGTGCTTCTGGTGCATGGAAGAAGCCCTGGACCGGTTGGATGGAGTCCTCACCACGACGTCGGGGTATACCGGGGGGCAAAAACGCAATCCGACGTATGAGGAAGTCTCCGCAGGCGGGACCGGCCATGCGGAGGCTGTCCAAATCACCTACGATACGGCAAAAGTCGAGTATGAAAAAATCCTGGACCTCTTCTGGCATAACATCGATCCCACGACCCCGAATAAACAATTCTGCGATGTCGGCAATCAGTATCGCTCCGCCATTTTCTATCACAATGAGACGCAGAAACGGCTTGCGGAGGATTCGAAGAAAATGGTTGAGAAGACCAGGAAGTTTGCCGAGCCAATAGTCACCGAGATTGTTCCCGCCTCAGAGTTTTATCCTGCCGAGGAGTACCATCAGAACTTTTACCTCAAGAATCCGCTCAGATATAAGTTCTACAAGTATAGCTGTGGACGGGCCCAGCGGTTGCAGGAATTGTGGGGTCATTGATGCAGGCACCCGCGAATATTGGCCGAACAGGCAGACGGCGATTTTATGGCTCGTTGGCAGCTGGAAAATGGCGCCTCCGCCGATTGCTCAGCTCCTGGTTTTGCGTCCGGCAGAGCCGCGCCCTCGGCCCGACCGAGTATTCGGGATACTCCGTGCGGCCCCTTTGGAACCGCCACGGGCGCTCTTTCCTGAGGTCCTTCCGGCCTTCGTCGACATTGCACCTGTCCGAGTTGATGCGCGGCCTTTTCCGGCTGCGGCCCTGCCGCTTGTCTTGACCTTTACGGTTGCACCCGCCCGCCCTGAAGACGGCCGAGACAGACTTTGTTGCCGTGTTGCACCCGCCCGCCGTGAGGGTGGCGCACCCGCCCGTGAAGCAGCAGGAGACTTTTTGCCTGTTGCACCCGCCCCCCCGAGAATCTGCCGAGACAGATTCCTTTTCCCTTGTGCACCCGCCCCCCCTGAGGCCGCCCCTTTACGCGCCGTGACACGTCCGTTGCCCACGGCAGATCGACCTCCAGAGCGCATTTGCGATTTCGATCGGGCTGTCTTCTGCATTAGCTGCTGTTTTCGCTCGGCCACCTGACGCCCCAGCGCAACAAGGTCGAGATCGCTTTCCTCGGCCTTAGGGAGCACATCACTTTCCTCTTCCCTCACGTGATGCCGAACGCCTTCGGCCAACACCGTGAACTTAGCGGCGAAGCGCTCATCCTGTGGCGTCATTTCGCGGAGTTCCGCCATCAGTTGCTTGACAACGTGATGTTCTTCCGCCGCCTCGTCCATGATGTCCTGGTGTTCTTTCGAGTCGTCCAGCGCCCTGATCGCCGAGTACACGATCTCCTCTTCCACGGTGGCATGAACCTCAAGTTCATCCAGGGTCGAACGCACAATGTCAACTCTCTTTCCGTTATCCTCCGTCTCCTCAAACTGCTCAAATAGATGCTCGACCAAGACATGGTCGTCTTTCAGGATCTGGACGGCATTCGGGCTACCGCTAGGGGCGAAGGTTCTAGATGCGAGGCCTGCAACCGCTCCGACGGTTTCGGCAATGGTTTCAAGTCCCTTCACGAGGGCTCCCCTTGAATCTTCTTTCTCATCATCTTTCTTCATAGTGTCCTCCAATTAACTCGCAATCCACGTGTATCTAGGAAAGCTTCTAAGTGATATCCTACTAAAGGATGCTGTCCAAGCCACTCTCGAAGCGCGGTTACTCAAAATTGACATTTTCAGGTGGCAGGGAAGTTTTTGTCAGTTGCTTCACGAACAAACATATTGCTATGTGGAAAGGCCGACATTTTATACGATTTAACAACTAGGAGGTCCATGTATGGTGAAGACAATTGCGATCGCAGCTCTCGCGGGAGCCTTGGGGCTGAGCCTCGGTAGTATTGCCAGTGCAAACGATCCAAGTAGCAAAAATCCGAGTGGAGGACAATCAAACTCCGATCTGAATTCCTTGAGTCCTCGCTCCGGATCGCCATCGGAGAGTGGAAAAACAGGGATCGGCTCCACATCGGGATCGGATGCCAGCATCGATACCGGTCTTAAGTCCACGTCGCAGGACAGCAAGATGGCGCCATGCCCCGAAAAGAGTTCGGCTCAAAACGCTGAGCGAAACAAAGGTACGGGTATCGTGGAAGGAACGATGGGCGATCAGCAACGTAAGGGTGACAAGGCACGGGCCAAGGCAGACGCCTCCAAGCGGAGCAACGCCGAAATGAGTTCTCGTATGGGCGCCGATCCGTGTATGGAAGGGCCGGCTTCCGGCCAGGAGAAGGAACGCCGCTAGCCAAAGTATCTAAGCCCTGCCGCTTCGGTGCGGCAGGGCTACCTATTTCTGCCGATTGACGATTCTCCCCGCTGACTTAGATTTCGCCAGGTCCCCCTCAAAGAGGAACGGTTGCTCCGACCGGGATTCATGCCTCCGTGCGTTGTTGCCGCTGTCGCTGCTTTGTTCCTCACGATCACGGCATGAGCCGGCGACTTTGATGTGTGCAACAATAAGAACCCCACGCGAATCTTGCAGCAAGGAGATCGCGCGAGAGCCTGTACTGCCTCGGATTTATGCCAGCGGCAAAACTGTTCAGAAAGCCATGAACCAGGCATTCACGCACTACCGCAAGGCGATAAGGCAAAGAAGTTCTATGGGCAGTTGTTCGACTGGAACCTGGAAGAACGTAGCGAGACCGGGACTGGCGAGGTATGCTGAGGCACCCGATGCCCGGCGAGCTGTCGACGTGGCTGGCCTATGTGCTGGTGGACGATATTGCGGTCTCGACGCAGAAGGCCAAGTCACTAGGCGCCAAGATCATACGAGACGTCATAGAAGTGCCCCGTGCAGGTTGGCTGAGCATTACCAGCGATCCCACCGGCGCGGCGCTCGGACTCTGGAAGCCAAGGTCGGCTGAAGCTGCAATCATCGACCGCGTCGGAATGCCAAGCGAATTTTCTGGGGACCAGACGAGCCCCCGTTGAGATTCGGCGAGACGTATCTAGTCGGCGACAGTGACCGCATCCACAAAGTAATCGGTGGTGCCGAAGCAATGGGTCGGGATGTGGCGGTATTCGCGGTAGTGCAGAATCAATTTCTTGCCCAATAGGCTGCCCATTTTTTCAGCGACGGCTTTGTCCCACACACTGAACTCCCAAATTACAGGAGCTGTTCCCGGCACTGTGCTCATGGCAAGCTCCCCTTCATAGGTTTTGCAAATCCAACCCTTTCGGGAAAGTTTCTGCAAATATCCGGCGCGTTCTCCGTCCGAATAGCTCCAATGCAGCGTGACCCAAAGATAGGCCACGAACAAAATGATAGGCAGAATGAGAAGGCCGATCAGGAATCGTCTCATAGTCTGTGGCCAATCACGAGTGGAAAAGTAGCCTGTCCCCTTTTTATGTCTTACGTCAAGCCGCAGGTTCGGTGCCCAGTCTTCTCAAAATAGCGCTGGTGGTATTCCTCGGCGCGGTAGAACTGGGAGGCGGGCGTAATTTCCGTGACGACGGGTCTGGTGAATCGCCCTGATTGCTGGAGCTTATCCTTAGAGGCTCGCGCAACGGCTTCCTGTTGCGGAGAATGAAAGAAGATCGCCGAGCGATATTGCGAGCCGACATCTGGACCCTGCCGGTTCAGGGTTGTCGGATCATGGATTTTCCAGAAAGTTTCGAGAAGGTCTTCATAGGAGATAACTCCAGGATCATACTCTACCTGGACAACTTCGGCGTGTCCTGTTTGTCCCGTGCAGACGTCCCGATAGCTTGGACCCTGGCTGTGTCCTCCCGAGTACCCGACGGCGGTTGACGTCACCCCGGGGACATCCTGAAATGCTGCTTCCACATGCCAAAAACAACCCGCCCCGAATGTTGCCTTTTCCATTACCCTGCTCCCGGTTGTAATTGTTGAGACATGGTACCTGAACTCGTCGTCTTTCCGCTAGCCTGGCGGGCTGCGCTGGCGGTCAGGCTTGTAGTTATGGTATCTGAGATCGCATGGCCGCGGTTTCGCTCCTTCTGCTGATCCCGCCGTTAACGCAACTCAACACGCCGTACCCGTCCACCGCCTACCTCACGGGCTTTTTGAAATCCCGCGGGTATACGGTTGGAAACGGCAACGCTCTGACTAATCCGGCCTCGCCCGGCGTAGTGCGCCAGGCTGACATCGGCCTTGAAATGGTGCTGGGATTGTTCTCGCGGCCAGGCTTGTCGTTCATTTTCGACCGGATTCGAAAGACGGCGGATCTGCCAGGTGAAGCGCGGCAAATGTTGGCGCTCGAGCGTGCGTATCTTGATTCGATCGAGCCTGTCGTGGGATTTCTTCAAGGGGCCGACTGGACGCTCGCGCCTCGAATCTGCCAGGCCGCCTTTCTTCCGCAAGGTCCGCGCTTCGCCGCCGCAAAAGTGAACCGTAACGCCACACAGGTCGACCAGGCGCGTTATCTGGCTGCGCTCTATATGGAAGACCTTGCCGATCTCATCCATGAAACCGTAGCCCCCGAGTTCGCGTTGACCCGCTATGCCGAACAGGTCGCCATCTCGGCTTCATCCTTCGATACCATCATGGGCGTCCTCGCCGCGCCCCCCAGCTTTACCGACCAGCTCATGCTGGATGCCGTAGCGCGCCACATGGAGGCCAGCGATCCCACGGTAGTCGGTCTGACGGTCCCATTTCCCGGCAATCTCTATGGAGCGCTACGTATCGCACAGAGTGTCAAATCACGCCGTCCCAGGGTGCGCTTGATATTGGGCGGGGGGTATGCGAACACAGAGCTTCGCCGCCTGCAGGATCCTCGAGTGTTCGATTATCTAGACTATGTCACCCTCGACGACGGCGAGCGGCCACTTCTCTGTATTCTGGAACACCTGGCCGGCAAACGAGAGGAGGCGCGGCTCCGGCGTACCTTCTTGCGTTCCCAAGGCAAAGTCGTGTGGCGTGACGGCGCGAGGGAGCCCGATTTCACCATGGCTGAGCTGGGTACGCCGACGTATGCGGGATTGCATTTGTCAGGGTACCTCTCGGTGCTGGACACTTTGAACCCGATGCACCGGCTGTGGTCGGATGGCCATTGGAACAAACTCACCGTCGCGCACGGCTGCTATTGGAAGCAATGCACCTTTTGCGATGTCGGTCTGGATTATATCGGCCGCTACGAAGCCACGCCGAGTGAGATCCTGACCGACCGCATCGAAACGCTGATTGCGGAGACCGGCAGACGAGGTTTCCACTTTGTCGACGAGGCGGCGCCGCCGGCAGGTCTCAAGGCCCTCGCACTATCCTTGCTTGAACGCGGGGTCATCATTACATGGTGGGGCAATGTGCGCTTCGAAGCCGCGTTTACTCCCGACCTGTGCCGTCTGCTTGCGGCATCGGGGTGTATCGCGGTGAGCGCCGGGCTGGAAGCCGCATCGGACCGCCTTCTTGAAGACATGAAAAAAGGAATTACGGTGGCGGGGACAGCACGCGTTGCCTCCGCGTTTCGCGCCGCCGGCATTCTTGTCCATGCCTACCTGATGTACGGGCTGCCTGGAGAAACAATCCAGGAGACGGTCGATAGTCTCGAGCGGGTGCGACAAATGTTCGCGCTTGACCTCATTCAGTCCGCCTTCTGGCACAAGTTCAGCGCCACCGCGCACAGTCCGATTGGCTTGGGCCCGAAGCAGCATGGAATCCGTATTACGGGACCCGCATTTGCCGGCTTTGCGGAAAATGATTTGACTCATGAAGACCTCCAGGGCGAAGCCCCGCAGTGGCTTGGCGATGGTCTGCGGGCCGCCTTGCATCAATATCAGGAGGGAGAAAATCTGGCAGTGGATGTGCGGAGATGGTTCAGGCCGCCATCAGGCAGGGTGCTGGAGCGGCCTCGGGTCGCGAAAACCTGGGGCGCCGGTGCACTGCGCGAATCCGATTACCATGGCGGTTTGCTGGAGCGGCGCTTGGTCTGGATCGGCGGCAGTCCCGTGCTCGAAAACACCGGGCAGAAATTGTGTCGCGTCATCCTTCCGGGACGAAGAGAAGACGCCGTGTTCCGACTGCCGCTAAAGACAGCCACTTGGCTCGTGGAGCTTATCCATAAGGCTACCCCAATTAAAGGAAGGCGAGATGATTATCCCTCTCTCAAACAGCTTAGGAACGATTACTTCCTCGGTTCTGAAGCGTTTGATGAGCTACTTCAATCAGCAGCCTGGAAAAAGACCCGGTTTGCCGGGTTACTTCAAGTTTAATGGTGCCGCAGACAGCCTACTTTTAAAAAATATTATTCATAAATTATTACAAACATTAACAATATTTGAGGACCGGTGATTAACAACATTAAATCTATCTCTATCGTACTCGGTCAAACGTAGAGAATAGGCAACATTGGAGGACAGAGTCTATTAGAGGATACTCCTGAATATACCTAATGGTTAAGATGTCGTCGAAAACCACAGATGCTATAATGCTGAGTTAATATGGACCGAATAAAATCTGCCTTTGTCTGGACGGTGGTCGCTGTTGTTTTGATGAGCCTTCGCACCCTGCCTGTTTTCGCGACCGACGCTCTGAATGATCGTGTCGACCGGGTTGGAGGAGGTGAGACGTCAGACGCTCAACCAGTCATACCCAGGGTATCACCCGATGATGGGCAGCCGGCCCTGGACGAGTTACGAGAAGTGATCAGATTGGACCCTGATCATGCGGATGCGCATTATCAGCTCGGCGTGGAGCTTTATTCTTCAGGACAGATCACACAGGGGATTGCCGAACTGCGGGAGGCCATCCGGCTGCAACCTCGGCACGTTGAGGCCAGGTACCATCTCGCGAAGGCCCTGATCAAAGAGCGAGACAGTCTTCTACAGGCTGAGACCAGCCGCGGCGCGACAAGTGGAGAGCCTGTTCTGGCCGAAGCTTATCTCGAGCTGGCGAAGGCTTTGATTGCTTCCGGGGATTTTCCTCAAGCCGTCATGGAGGTGCGGGAAGCGCTTCGCTTGGAGCCCAATTTTGCCGAAGCGCATGCCACCCTTGGTCTTGCGTACTTTAATATGGGCGATGTGGAAAGCGCGAGTGACGAGTATCGGACGGTGGTGCGGCTTAAACCGGCAGCAGGACTGTCACACCTGAATCTGGCCACGGCGCTTATGGCCAAACACGATTGGGCATCAGCGCGAAGGGAGCTTCAAGAAGCACTTCGGCTCCAGCCGGACCTCGTCCAAGCCCAGTACAGCCTGGGTGCCGTCGCCTATACCTTAGGCGACATAGCCGCAGCCATCGATGCCTATCGCAAGACGCTCAAACTCAAATCCGATTATTCAGAGGCGCATTACAGTCTGGGACTCTTGCTGAAGTTGACCAATCGTGAAGCAGAGGCCTTCGAAGCCTTCTCTGTTGCGGCGGAAGCAGGGTTGCCCAAGGCACAATATTTTCTTGGGACCGCCTATGCGTCAGGGCTTGGGACGGAGCAGAACTTCACTGCGGCCATGAAGTGGTGGCTGCGAGCGGCGGAACAAGGGATGCAGCCCGCGTGGGAAGCACTGGCCCACCTTCGCACGACGGCGACATTGAACGAGCAGCAATTGCCGGAGGAGGCGCGCGCCATTCTCATGGCGTTTCAAGAGGTGCGGCGCGAGATCCGGCGCGAATTTCCCGATCTTGAGAACAATTCCGAAGAAAGCGCGGGCGTGGCTCTACTCGGCCACGGGCTATGGCAGGAAGCGATTTCTGTCCTCATTCGGGAGGCCTATACGTTAAGCGAATTGGCGGAGACGCAGTTAGAAGCCATCTACGAGCAGGGAATTGAAAGGCAGGCGCCCGCCTACGATCCCAGGGTCCTCGCCTATTTTACTGCCATGGCGCCTGAAGGAGCTCCTCGTCCGCGTATCATGCTCGCGCGTATTTATGCAAAGGGTTGGGGTGTTCCGCAGGACGTCGATAAAGCAATGAGCTTGCTCAGAGGCAGTCAGGATGAGGAGGCACGACGGATGCTGAAAAGGCTCTCCGCCCAACAGCAAGAGATCCAAGCCAGAAAGCAAAAGTCGGCTAGTCCAATTACGCAGTAATCGCCCCTCCTTGGTTCTCCACACCACCTTTCGCTCGAATGTCTTCGCTGCAGCCGCCGTGGGGGCTCTGGCTACGGCCTTGGCCTGGGGGAGTTCTCTACTTCCTACCGGAATGATTACGGCGCTCGAGTACAGCCCCTACGATTACTGGATTCGGAACCGATCCGCTGTCCCTGTAAGTACTGATCTAGTCGTCATCGCGCGGGATCCGGCGAGTGAAAGCCGGTTCGGACAGGTTGCCTGGGACCGCGCGGTCATCGGACGGACGATTATCGCGCTGCGCAACGCAGGCGCTGCGGTTCTGGGGCTGGATATTTCGCTTAGCGAGCACAGCACGCCCGCACAAGGTGGGGCGGCAAGTGACGCAATGCTATTGGAAGCGATCAAAGCCTCCGGCATGGTCGTGTATCCGCTCGCAGTACGACTTTCGGCGCAGGAAGCGCCCACAGAGGAATCGGCGCCTTCTTTAAGGGCCGTGGTGGCAGTCGACAGGATCTTGCCGGTGGTTGCTCGACACGCCAAAGGGGTGGGCCATACTCTGGTGCTGCCTGACGCGGACGAAATCACCCGCCGGGTTCCTCTGCATGTGTGGTTAGGCGACCGGCAGCTTCCGGCGTTTGCTCTCGCACTCGCAGAAGAATTTCTTCAGGTCAGCCCGGGCCAAGTCTCGATTAGTCCGGGGAAACATCTGGTCATGAGGAACGCCAAATTTCCGCGCGGCCCTGTAGCGCAAGTCCGTGTCCCCGTCGATGAGCATGGCCAGATTCTGGTGAGCTATGTTGCCAGCGATCACCTGTTTCCTTCCGTGTCGTTTTCGGATGTGTGGGCGGCCCTTGAAGGCGGCGATGCCGAGAAGCTTCGTCAATGGGTCGGCGGCAAAATCGTCCTGCTCGAGGCGGCTCCGCCGCGCGTCGCCTCTTTGACTCCATTCGGACCTGCCAGCCCCGAGGTGATCCAGACAAATTTACTCAACACTATCCTCACACAGAATTGGAGCATGGAATCCCGCCCGATATGGCGGATCCTCGGCGGGTTGGTGCTCGCAGGCTTTGGCGCATGGTTACTGTTGACGGTTGGCGGGTGGCAAGGGAT
>JBBRRL010000041.1:0-9648 GCA_038200775.1 Nitrospirales bacterium | reverse complement strand
GCATGATACTAAAGGTGGGTCCGTGAATCAATCCGCGGCGACGTGAGAGTAATTTAACTAAAGCAGAAAAACACTCACTATAATGAAACCGGAATGGTAATAGACCGAGGCCATCATTCCTCTCCCTCATTTACGAGGTTCTTGGCAATAAGCGGGTGGTGGCGATCCAGGCCGCGAGGCGCGCAGCGACTTGGTTGCCCTGGCGGAGCGAGCAGCCGCAGCGAACGATCGCCACCAGGGCCCGCGATTTTGCAATTACCCGAGCTCTCCTATTATCTTACGGTAGTCGGCTTCCGGATAGGCCCGCAACGAGGTCGTGCGGACATTTCCGAGGGCGTCGATGTTGAGTAAGAACTTGGCCAACGCGTCGTCATTTGGCATTTCCAGAATGATAACCGCGTCATAGCTTCCATGGAGCATGTAGAACGACTTCAACTCTCCGCCGATGTCTTTGACAGCCTTCTTTGCGGCGTCCACGCGCCTGGGAGAGTCTTTGATGTTTTTAATTCCCTGATCCGTCCAGTTGAGAAGGATGAAGTAGGTGGCCATGGCGTACCTCCGGGTATTGGGTGGGGACCTCTAGGAGAACACAGTCAATGACGGACGTACAATGCGGCTACGCGCGTAGCGTGCGGAAGGTGACGGAGTACCGGAGGCTTTTCACCGGGGGAATGCTGTGCTGCCACGTACTGCGCGCGGGACCGCTTAATACGTACGCGGACCGTGGCTCGAGAGGAAGTGCGTAGGTTTCGCGGTTCGCCCCTTTCCCTCGCTGAAATCGCATCCGGCAAGGGGCCAACAGCGAGACTCCGGCGACCTCGGGACCGAACATCGGCGCGTCCCGGTGCCAGCCGATGACAGAGCTTGGCGGGTATTGGGTGACCAAGATCTCTGCGAGGGCGGCAGGCGCAATCTTCATCAATTCGGCCGCGCGCGCCTGGAGAGGGACGAGAAACTCGGGGACGGGAGGGCCGGGCTCGACCCGCCACGTTTCATAGCCGTAGACCAAGCCGAAATGGGCGACGCGGCGCTTCGCCGCAATGCCGTGCATCCTGACCTCGGAGAATTCCAGCGACTCGATCGCCTCGATGAGCCTGCATTCTTCGTCTCCACTGATAAAGTCAGGATGGTATTGGATGCCCTCGGGCGCGGTGACGATGCTGGTTCTCAAAGGACTGGCACTGAGCATCGATGTTATTTTACCTGATGTGTCAAGGAACTGTGGAGGCACCGTTGCGGCAGGCAGGCTCGGCTACATTCGTCGGAGAGCTTGGCCGATGGCGGCTTCGTAGGCTTCCGCGAAGCTATTCACTTCGGTGATCTTGATTTCCGTACTCATACCCTTGAGCGCGAGATCCATAGAAGTTTGTCCGAAGGGGACGATCAGTTCCCGATAATTGCCTTGGCGGCAGCCGGCAATCTTGTCTGCAAGGCCGCCCACGCGTCCTACCCTGAGGTCCCGTCCGATCGTTCCCGACATGCAGATGTCTGGCCGAATGGTATCACCGAGCAGTGCTGATGCGACGGCAACTGCCATGATCGCCCCCGCGCTGGGGCCTTCGATACGGACGGTAACGCCCCTCATCGCTCTTCCGATTAATCGGACGCGAAGGAATTGGATGTCATACCCCACGGCGTGACTTGCCGCCTGCACGGCGGTGTTAAGCGAGGACAGAATGCTTTGGCCATAAGGGCCATCAGTGGAGATTTCTCCCTTTCCGGTTGGGTCATGGCTCACGGCAATATCTGCAAGAAACAGTGCGCCCGGATTTGCCGAATACATGCCGAGAGTGTTAGGTGCCATTTGCGAGATCAGGAGCAACGGCACGCGACGGGTAATATCGGCAAAGGCGTCGGACCTTCTCACAGCTATGGTTTTATGAGGCATGCTCGGAGATAAAGTGGAGGGGTGCTGGACGAGCACCTTGGGGGAACTCTTCGACGGGCCCGGCTGAATCGCAGCAATCGCAGGCGGCGTTCGAACCTCTTCGACGGGAACAAAGACGGCGGGCGCTTCAGCGATTGCGGTCATAGACTCTTCCACGGCAGTAGCGACCTGTGCTGTTTGTGCCGTGGGTTCTTGCGAAGCGGACGCGGAAATGTTGTGCTTTTTAAACCAGGACTGATAGGCCACGAACGAAATCAAAAGGACGAACAGCACAGTTAGGTGGATACCGATGCCGCCTCGATCTCCTCGCATGATTGCTCTCAAGCTCTGATCCATCTTCCTGCCAACGGAGGCTCCTGCATCAGCTTATACTTTCTTTATTTGTCTTATTGAGACACTGGCGGCGGGGTGGGCTCGTCGACGGGGATGCGGCTCATTTGCTTTTCCGTGGCGTCGTTCACTTTATCTCTCACGCCGTCGATGATGGTTTTGGGCTGGGATTGAGTGCTGGGGTCTTGAGGTCGCGGTGCATGATCCTTGACCCAAAATTCGTAGATTGCGAAACCAACCGCGATTACCACGATGACGAATCCCACAAGAGCATCGATCTTGCCTTGTTCATTTCGCATAAAAGTTTTCATCAGGATAGTGTCCTTTGTCGCAGTTATTTGCACCCGCCCAGCCCTGGAATCACTTCGACCCGTTGCACATCGAAGGCAACGGGTGCCCCGGACAGATTCCTATCTCCCTTATGGAGCCCTCAGGTTTTGCCGGTGCGAATCTTTTCGTTCAGAGTGTCGATCCACCGCCGCTGGAATTCTTCATAGGGGAAAAACAGCCGATCCTGCATCGCGGATGCAATCGACTGCCCGCTGGCCAAAGCTCCGATCAGCTCGCGAACTTTCTGCAAGCTGAAGCGGTCGATGAGATAGACCGTCGCGGAATTGCCTTCCAGGTAGGCGACCAATGCAAGTTTCTGTGACAGAGCGCCCCACGGACCCTCGAGATAGTTCAAAGGGATTAGTTGCACTTCCCCTCGTGCCAATTCGGGAATGTCAGGCAAGGGGTCCCCGGCGAAATTCATCGCAAGGCCTTCATTGAGCCAGGTGGGAATCGCGCCAATTCTGCCGCCCACCTTGTCGTGCAGGAGAGCATGGACGAATTCATGTCGCAGCACCCTGGTCAACCAGACTTGATCAGTCAGCGCTCCCGCTGTTGGAATCTTGATGCGTCCGAGGACCGGATCAAACAGGCCGTCTGACCATACGGGTCCCCCCGTCGAATTATGAAAAGCCTCTTTGGTCTGCAGGACAACGATGATCGGCTTCGATGGGTAGTGCCCCAATTCGCGGCCGACCTCCTGGTACGCCTCTTCCAGTATCTCGAGGACCCGGCTCCAGATCTCCAAGTCATCCGCGCCTTCGAACTTGACTTGAAAGTGGGAACTCTGGCGGTTGAGAAGCGGTTGCTCGGCCTTTGATGCGGCTTTGAGTTTCCCTGAGAGGGACCTCACCGCGGCCTGGACGTCGGGATATCGGCCCACCAATGCTGCAGCGAAGTCCAGATGCGTGGTCGCGCCGTCAAAATCGTCTTTTTTGTAATGGATCTCGGCCAGGGCTAGGTGTAGCCACGGATCGTCGGGGACCACCGCGATCGCCTTCTCCAGGAAGTCTCGCGTCAGGCCTGGATCTTTTAGCTCGATGTAGAGTCGTCCGAGGTTTCGATAGGCTTCAGCCTGTGTGGAATCAATGGACAGCGCAGTCATGAAGGCCTCCATGCCCGAACCGGCGCCTTTCGCCCTCTGTTGAACGCCAAGGTTGTTCCAAAGAACACCGGCATACTGCTGGATGCGCCGGTCAGTAAAAGCCTCTGCCGGCAGCGCCTTTAACTTCGTTTCGGCTTCATTCTCTTTGCCCTCGTCAAGACTGACACGAGCGGCCTCCAGGGTGCTGGCATATAGCGACACCGGAACAATCCCGGCAGATGCAATCCGGATTTCACTATCTTTTAGACCCAGCGAATTCTTCAGCAACATTGCCGCGCTCAACGAGTCGGATGAGAGCGGCTGATTTTGAGGAGATGCTGCGTCGGAATTGGGTGACGCCGCGTGGTGCGTGATCTTCCACCCGATGGGGATGGCGATGGCCAAAATCAGAGCGACAAACACGCTGACGACACGGAGATTTCGGCGCTGCAGATTCCGCTTTTCGGCGGCCTTCGGGTCTTTGGCGCTTTTCCAAACCTTCAAGCCATCGGGCGCCAGAATCCGAATGCTTCTTCCCGAGCCGTGTGAGCTGCGTTTGCCGGCCATCGTGAAGCGCCTAGCGCATGTCCAGGCGCGGACCGGCCTTGATCGCAATTTTCACCCACTTCTTTTCAGGAGGGTAGCCGATGACTTCACGGCCATTGACGACCACTAACGGCACGCGAGTGCCGTAGCGCTCTATCAGTTTGGCATCGGTCTGAATGTCGGTCACGGTGAGGTTGAACGGGAGAGTTGCTTGGACTTCATCGAGGTACGCCTTGGCCTCGTCACACAGCGGACAGTCCGGCTTGGTATACAGGGTGACATCGGGGATGGGAGACTTGCGTTTCCAGACACCAAACATGGTGTGGATTGTAACAAATTAGCGTGCCTCCAGGCCACCAAATGCATTATTTCACCTACATATTATCCTTATTCTGGCTCAGAGTCGAGAAAACCTTCACCACGTCACTGGATTTTATGATTTTTTCATGCGAGCGGTTTAGAATAAGAAATATCAGGCAAGCCCACCTTCAAGGGCTGAATCGCGGCTATATGCACTCGCAGTAGGATTCTGTATGGAAGATAACTTCTCCCAGACTAACGCGGTGGACCCTGACTGGGCGGCCGTCTGCACGCGCCTGCGCACCAATCTGCCTTCCTTCTACCAACTCGAACCCGGCGGGGCGTTAATGATGGACCTCGGCGAGGAGGGCTGGCTGCTGGAAGTCACGCCAGATCGCCGCCTGCTCTGTCAGATGGGAATGGACCTGGAGGATATTAAGAGCCTCATGTCCGATGGGACGCCCGAAGATCTTGGCACGGATGAGGTCGCAAAGCAGGTGAAGTATTATATCCAGCCGGCCGTATCAAAGTTCCGGCAGCGACTGCGCGACGCCGGTTTCGAAGAGACTACGGAGATGAACGACGATTATGTCGCCGCTATATTTCAAAAGCAGGTAGATTTTGCAAAACCGGAGGAGATTGAACGCGCCATCCAATGGTGCCGAAAACAGTTCGGAGCGTAGGTTGAGCTCCTCCGCCGAGCCGCCTACACACACGCTCATCTATGACGGGGAATGCCGGCTATGTGTCACGGCAAAGGCAGGCATCGAACGTCTGGGGGGCCATCAACAAGTACGGTTTGTGCCCTATAAAAGCGAAGAAGCGCTCAATCATCTTGGCGTGGAGTACAGGGCCGGGCGCCCAGATGTTGCATTTCTTGTGGACCCCGACGGAACGATCCATCGCGGCCTGGATGCTTTTTTACCCTTACTCCCCGGGTTCCCCGGTGGACGCCTTCTCCTGAGCTTGCTGCGTATTCCAGTCCTTCGTCCGCTTGCCTACCTCATGTATCGCCTCATCGCCCGCTATCGATATGCGTGGTTCGGCACGGTGAAACAGGCGTCCTGTAATCCCGATCAGCGGAAATAAATCAAACACTACTTTGTCATCAGCCTGAACGCCACGACCTTGTCACCCTGAACCCTCTGTTACCCTGAACGAAGTGAAGGGTCTAGATTCATCGCTTCGTTCAGAATGACAACGAAAGGCACCGTCCTAGTCCTGTCCTCCCTAAACCCCGTGAAGAGTTTAAACATATTATGATCCGCTCGGTTCGTCTGTCTTATATTGCTCGGAGAGCTTGTAGTAGCCCTCCAGGTCGATAATCTCGTGGAATTGCTGGAAAGGAATGAGACGGTCTAAAGCATCGCGTGTCGTTCCCGCGGTTCTGATCAGATTGAACATGTCCTGCATGGCTTTCGCTGACGCGTAGAGCGCCGTGAGCGGGCAGACGATAAGCTGAAATCCGATCGCTTCAAGCTCATCTTTTGTCAACAAGGGCGTCACGCCGC
The DNA here is from genome assembly GCA_038200775.1 of Nitrospirales bacterium. Lineage (GTDB taxonomy): Bacteria > Nitrospirota > Nitrospiria > Nitrospirales > NS-4 > NS-11. The sequence continues at coordinate 3,659 of JBBRRL010000041.1, read as the reverse complement.
CTTCCAGCATATTGGCGACTAACGGCCCCGGTAACTCCTTGGCGATCCTCACTAACTCTTCCTTGCTTCGAGGCGCCTCGATAAACAGGGCATCCGCGCCTGCTTCCTTATATCCCTGACAGCGCTCGATCGCGTCCTCAAGGTTTACCACCTGGCGCGCGTCGGTGCGGGCCACAATGAAGAAGTCGCGCTTGCCGCGAGCATCCACCGCCGCCCGTATCTTCTGCATATGTTCCTCAGGCGGGATCACACGCTTGCCCTTCATGTGTCCGCATCGTTTGGGCCAGACCTGGTCTTCCAAAAACATCCCGGCGGCGCCAGCCTCGATCAATTCGTTCACCGTGCGGATGACATTGAGCGCATTCCCGTAGCCCGTATCGGCATCAATGATGATGGGAATCTTGACCGAGGCACAGACTCGACGCGCGGTGCCGACAATCTCGGTCTGGGTGAGGTATCCGAAGTCCGGCAGGCCCAGATAAGTTGCCGCCACGCTATATCCTGAAACAAAACTGAGTGGGAAGCCGGCTCGCTCGACAAGCTTGGCGCTCAGCGCATCGTACACGCCGGGGAAAATCAGAGTGCCATGCTTTTTTAACAGCGCCGAGACGCGAGATTCCATGAGATGCCTCCGCGATTAAGACGGGTGTGCGAGCCGTGGCATTTTAGTGGTCGCCCCCGAATCGGTCAACAGCTATACTTTCTTGCGGTGTTCTTTACACCGAAATTGCGTTAGCACTACAGAGGGCGATTTGAGATTTCGTCTCACCAGGGTGGAGGATGTACCAATGAAACAGATTCAAATTCCTTTGCCGTGTTATCTCTCGTGATGTTCAGCATGGTCGGCTGTAGTCAGTATCACGACGGCAGACCGGGCGAGTACGGAGAACCTGGTTCACAGGAGATGGTTTCGGAAGTGAAACCCTGGTTGAGGAGAATGTGAAGGATCCGGAAAAGGCGAGTCAGGCCCAAGGGTTGATCCAGGACATCGTCAAAGAGGTGAGAAAATCAGCGCAAGAGACACGAGGTTTCCACGAGCAACTGACTGCCTTGAACGCCAACTATGATGCGCCGCCGGATCAATTTACAAAGATTCTGGACCAACTGAACAATGCCAGGATGGAAAGCGCGGCAAAAATCCTGGGAACAAGATTTAAAAGGAACTTCTCACTCGTAAAGAATGGAAGAACTTGAACGACGCCATGCAGAAGGACCGTCAAATGCATGAACAACGGCCTCCGTCAACGCCCGACAGATATTGACGGCCAGAAGGTTCGGCAACTCTACCCAGGATGTGAGAAGAGTTGTCGAAGAAATCCTTTTGATTGTTCGTAAATGCCGGGGCATTTCGACTCCCTGGGTCCTGCAACGTTTAGAATGCGCACGTTATGGGCTTGGACCCAGGATAATATAGCCCCGGCGGTTGCTTCCTCGTTGGAAAGGTCCAGGACGAGGCACGGTTTACCAATCCGCCTCGCAGTCGTAATTGTATAGGCGGTGCCTTCGGACGCGGGGCCGCGCGTTAAGACGAGCGTTCCGTCGGAGTCACGGACATTCCACTCCGTCCGCTGCGCATATTTGCCGCTCGAGGTTTCTTTCAACGGGTAAGAATCCGAAAGCCTGCCGTCTTCGGCTTTTCTGCCTTGGGGGCACCATCCCGAGGACGCGATCCCAAGCTCGCGGGCGACATCCAATGCCGCGCGATCTACTCCGGTCTGCCCGCCGGAAACGAGTGTTGTAACCAGCTTGCCTCCAGAGGGAGGTTAGAAGGGTTTCTGGGCCACCCCTTGATAGATGTATCCCGCCATCTTCGGCGAACCTTCGAGATAGAAGTTCTTGAGACTTTTGACGGCGAATGGGTGCGCGTCAAGAAAGATCCCTATGTTCCGGTTAAGGTGGCAGCCATCACCGACGATTTTTGAGATTGGTGTGAACCAGTCTTGCCAGATGCGTACTTTCGGGTCTGGGCTTTGTCCATGTTCAAACAAAAGAAACCGGCCGCCGGGCTTAAGAACACGATAGACCTCTCCAACTGCCCGCCGCGCATCCGGAACACTGCACAAGGTCAAGGTGCTGACGACCGTATCGAATGCGTGATCCGGCAGCGCCAGCGCCTCCGCACTTAATACCTTCGGGTCCACGGACAGCGGAGAAGCCTGGATGCGCGCTTGCGCGAGAGCGGTCATGCCCGGATTGGGATCCGCGGTTGTGAGTTTCGTGACGGCGCTGGGGTAAAATGGAAGGTTCACTCCCGTGCCAAAGCCAATCTCCAGTACGTTGCCGGTGGCTTCCGATAACACCTCGCGCCGGATTCGATTCAACACCTCGCGGTCCATGGCCCAATCCATCAACCATGGGAAGATTGTGGTGGAGTAGAAGGTCATTGCACCCGCCCGCCCTGGAGGCTGCCAAGAAAGCCTCCTTTTCCCATGGCACCCGCCCGCCCTGGAATACTCGACCCCTTGCCCGGAAAGGCAAGGGGTATCCCGGACAAACTGCTTTTCCCTATTGCGCGGGAAGAAGAATCTAGCTCTTGTTCAGTCGCTCTTCGAAGGATGAAAGATTTTTTCGAAGCTCAGAAACGCGGGGATCGCCCTTGAGCGATTCGAGGTTGCTCGTGACGACCATGATTGCTGAGCGACCCGCTGCCTGTGCCAGCGAAGCGCCGACGTTTAAGTCCGTGGCAAGGTGGTCTGATGCCAATGGGATCAACTGCCGGAGCGCTTCCATTCCCTCTACCGACCACTCGATGATGGCCAACGGCACGGCTGTGGCAATGGCCATGGCCTGCTGGATCGCTGCGGGCCGGTCCGGATCGACTTTGGACCGATTGGAAGCCGCGAGCACACCGGCATAGGCCTGGGCATCTTCCCGCACCGCAGCCTGCAGTTTATCTCGCAACCGGGCCAAAGCTTTTTGTGACGCCTGAAGGGTGGGCTTACTCGCCGCCGATTTGTCATCATGAAGCAAAACTTCCGACACCATCACTCCCAATGACACGGCGCACGCCGCGGTCATTGCCACGACGCTTGCGCCACCCGGTCCCGGCATGGGCGCGGAGACAGCCTCCAGAAATGGGCTGACCATCGCGGCCAGATCCTGCGTCATGGCTTGGATCATTCGGGCTTCGAGGACCTGATCAGTTTGAAATTTCTCCAGTTGCAGGAAATGGCCGGCAACTTGCGCCACTGCGTCCTCTGGAATCAACCCGATCACTTCGCTGCTATGGACCTCGACTCCTCGTTTGAGCGCTTCGGCCTTGACCGCTTCAAAGGCGACATACACAGGCGTCTCTTCGTAGTTCGTCAGATTCATTGAGACTTGCACCATGCTGCGGCTCTTGAGCGCGATGCCGACGGCTTTGACTGCGGGGAGGCCTCCGTTGGATTCCCTCACAGTTTGGGCGATGACTTTCGCGATGTTTAAGTCCTGGCTGGCCAGGTTTACGTTGTAGGCGATGAGCGGACTTCGCGCTCCGACGACCGTTGCGCCCGCCGTTCGGTGCAGTTTTGCATCTCCGAAATCCGGAGCCCACTTCGGGTCGAGCCGCATCCGCTCTGCCAGTCCCTCCAGGCCTTCCCGCCGGATATCTTCAATGCGCCTGCGAAATGGTGCCGAGGCGGCCTGCTCATACAGGAAGACTGGGATATGCAGTTCGT
>JBBRRL010000040.1:0-9734 GCA_038200775.1 Nitrospirales bacterium | reverse complement strand
ATAAAGAGACTGAATAGGAGAAATGACTCCCTCTCCCCTGGAGGGAGAGGGTTGGGGTGAGGGGGACTTGCTTTAGGTCTTCAGCTTTTTCCCAAGCCGTTTCTCGACGCTCTTCACCTTTCCAGAGAGCCGTCCTTGTGCGCCTTTGCGGTAATCCACCTTGATGGAACACGAAATTCGATTGCAGTCCTCTCGCATCCGCTCGTAGCACTCTTGGACCACGCCGAACACATCCTCCCATTTGCCCTCCAGCACAGTCCCCATAGGATTGAGACGATAATCCACCCCGCTCTTATCGACGATCTTCAGCGACCGGGCCACATATTTTCCGACGCTCTCCCCCTTGCCCAGAGGCGACATACTAAACTCTAGCAAGACCATCGTCACAATCCTTTCTCAGGAACGGTAAAGTTCCCCTCACACTCGCACTTTCCCTCAAGGGACTAGGGTCATGGCGTGCTTCATGTTGCTTTCTGTTCATTCTGCTCCCGGCGCTCGACTTTGGGAAATTCGATGCGCGCCTGAATCTTGACCTTCGCAACCACCTCGCGCAGGATCTCCTGTCGTTTCTCGGCGTTCGGTTCTGTGCTGTGAAGGTGGGTACGGTAGGCGTCGAGCCACTCGAGAAACACCTCGAAGCGTTCGTCAAACAGCGGCTCGAGGTCCTGACGCAGCCGGCTCGCCAGCGCCGGCGACACGCCACTCGTGCTGATGGCGATCCGCAGAGGTCCACGGGCCACAAGGGCCGGCATTGTAAAGTTGGAGTAGTCGGGCTCGTCGCTCGAGGACAGAAGAAATCCTTTCTGCTTGGATAGCGCAAGCAAGTCCCGGAGCAGCGTTTGATCTCCGCGGAGCGTATTCATGATCAGCCAGACGCCATCGTCCACGTCAGAGATTCGAAAGCCTCGACCTCGGTGAAGAATTTTTCCTGAAGCGGCTAGCTTCTTTAAATCGTCGGTCAAGCCGGAACTAATGATGGTGACTTTCGCGCCTGCTTCCAAAAGCCGGTTGACCCGCTCAGCAGCAACATCGTCCCCTCCAATCACCATACAGATCCGGTCCTGTACATCGAGATTGATCTGGAATCCGCATTTCATGAGTGATCTCCCTGATATCGGCGCGCGGGCCAGTGATCATATCCTACCCGTCCTCAGACGTAAATACATTGGACTGCCCTTGGTCGGCATCGTTATAATAAAACCATGGCAACAGTAAAGAAGAAGGCCCTCGTGCCGCTAATCTTCCTTGGGATCCTGCTTCTAGCCAGTGTCGCCGCCTGGAAGGGCCTGCTGCACGGCGTCGCGGAATCAGGCAAAGGGGTTTCCGGCACAGTGTCGATTGATCCTGCCTTGGCACCGCTGGTCCAGCCAAATGACGTGCTTTTTGTCATCATTCGTCGTCCAGGCGGCGCACCACGGCCGCTGGCCGCCGTCAGGATCGAACATCCGAAATTTCCGGTGCCTTTTCAGATCACGAATGCCGACGTGATGATGCCTGGCTCGGAATTGCGCGGAATGGTGGTGGTCGTCGCACGGCTTGACAAAGACGGCAGCGCGGGCCCGGCTCAGCCCGGTGATATCGAGGGAGAATTCGCGAAGAATCCCACAATGGTTGGCGCTGACAACATCGAGATCGTCTTGAATAAAGTAAAATGAGGGGCGCCCCCCGGCTAGGTTGCACCCGCCCAGCCCCGCGGCTGCCAAGACAGCCGCCTTTCCCGCGGCACCCGCCCAACTCCAGGCGCTATTTGACCCACCTGGCTCCGGGACATTCCCGGGGACGCGCCTCGACGGGTCAGATGAGCGGCGTTCGACTAGCCTTAGCCCGCGCCCGGAATGTCTGACTCCAACTCCATATTCCAGTACAGATAGTCCCGCCAGCTTTCAGGCGTGTTGCGTATTCCAATCGTGATCGTAACGACCAGGTTCCACCGGGGCTTGGCGGGCTTCTTCATCAAGTGCATATGCGCCTCGTCCGGCGTCCGGCCGCTCTTTTTATTGTTACAGGCCCAACAGGCGGTGACGATATTCTCCCACGTCTTTTTCCCCCCTTTGGCGATAGGGATGACATGGTCAAATGTCAGGTCTTCGGTGCGAAACTTGCGCCGGCAATACTGGCAGTGATAGCCATCACGGGTAAAGATATTAATGCGGGAAAACTTGACGGAGCGGTGGGCATCACGAATCTTGATCATCTTCAGCAGACGGATCACCGACGGAAGCTTGAACGTCACCGAGACTCCGTGAACCTCCCGGTCATAAACTTCGAGGACTTCGACCTTGCCTTGCCACATCAAGGTGATGGCTTTTTGCCAGTTGAGCACACGCAGCGGCTCGTATGTCGCGTTTAACAGCAGGGTCAGCTCCATGGATGCCCTTTCGTAACAGGTCCTTCCATTTGAAAACGTTGCGCTTTCCTAGCAGATCACCATGTCCCTCTTACCATACCTCCTCTGCAAAATCCACCCCACCCTGTTGTGTTTTTGACGGGTAACCCCCGATATAGGTTTCAACTCGGCCGATGTAGTTCGTCACAACCTATCCGTAGGGACATTCATTCGGGGAAGGCAATGCTGATATTGGGATGGCTGCTGTCTCCGGAACCAAGCGGAACCACCCGGCCCATCTGATGAGCCTGCCGGATGTCTGCTGCGGTCTCCTCGATCAAGGCAAGCAGTTCCCTATTGAAAGAAGTCTCAAAGCTCTTCCTTGCGCAGGCTGCGAGCACACATCCGACAAAACCTTCTTTTCTTTCTTCCGGTTCGCTGCTGCATGCAGGGTCAAAGGGACATGTATCTTTTCCGTTTGGAGTCCCATCGCCGTCGCAGTCCCCGATGTCGGTCTTGTCTTTGCAGCTTATGTGTGCCTTCTCGGCCTGAGGGTTTTGCCACCAGTCCCGCACCTCAGGGGTGACCTCGACCATTGCCCCAGTGGCGAAACCACTGACCCGTTCTGACTGCGGTTGAAGAAAAGAGTCCAGCGCCTTGCCGCGAAGCACCTCCGGCGCCACCATTGGCAGCAGTTCCGTTCGAGGAATTTTTAATAGGTCCGCGAATTCAGTTGGCGTGAAGACGAGGGCCAGAGCTCCCTGCGGACGCAGTTGGCTGTCTAGTTCCTGAGTGACCTTGGCCCCTGTCCAATTGGCCCGCAAAGCGTTTTGAACCGTAGTGTTGGCGTACACACCCGACAGATCGATCGGTGTGATCCAGTAGCCTTTCAGAAACGCCACCGGGTAAACGCGACTCAATTGCCGCCTGATTTCCGCTTCACTCGCCTCTCGAACTTTTGGATCACTGAGGGCTGACCGGTATGTCAAAAAAGTTTTGCGCGGGACGGCTGATACCGGATTGCCTGCTAATAACAGACTCCCTGAGGGAGTTTGGGACTGATTCTGCGTCTGCACGCGGCTTGGGAGGGATTCAGATTGAATCAATATTTCGTATGCCTGCGCTCCCAGTGCTGAACAAGACAGAGCGAGAAAGCACAAGGACGTGCGCCTTACGCAGTTCACCAGGAGTCGTTGCGATAAATATCCTGCAAGTGGCACTTGTGCTACTTTAATAGAAACGCCGGTTTCTTGGTACTTATTTTTCGGCACGCCATCCAATTCGATGACCTGCGCCGCCTTAGCCGTCCACGACCCGGTCCGCCATTGCCATCTGTACCAACATAGGTTCGGGCGTACTTGTCAACGAAGCCGGGCACTTTGTATGTCAGGAAAACCCTGACAGTATTTTTATTCCGGAGAAGGTATGATGGCGCGCTTTCGGGACGAGAACTCTTCGGCGTCACTACAGAGGGAGATCATATGTTCGGGTCAATGATTTTAGAAACCGCTATCGGGCTGATTTTTACGTACCTCCTGTTGAGTCTGGTGTGCACATCATTGAACGAGCTTCTGGCGGGATGGCGACGCTGGCGCGGTCAGACCCTCAAGTCCGGAGTGGACAACTTGATTGGATTAGCGCTATCCGATCAACTGTACAAACACCCATTGGTCAAAGGGCTTTCGCTGCCGGGCGCCCTGCCCTCGTACATCCCGTCGGAGACGTTTGTTCTCGCCCTGCTGGATAACGTGACCCAGGGCAAAGATATTACCTCCCCGAACATCAAAATTAGGGTTAGCAGGTCTCACGCAAGATATGCAGAGAATCATACGCCTCCTGCTGGCGGACGCCGGAGACGATGTCACGTCTTTTCGTGAACGGCTTATTCTTTGGCACTGCACTGCGATGGATCGGATATCGGGGTGGTACAAACGCAAAACTCAGGCGTCGGTGCTCATCATCGCCATTTTGCTCAGTATCGCAGCGAACGCCGATACGATCCTCCTGGCAAAGGCGCTGGCGGAAAATGTCATCCTACGCGAAAGCATTGTGGCGCAGGCGACAAAGTTCACACAATCAGAGTCGCGCGCAGATAATTCGGGGGCTACGACGGACGCCCCGAAGGACCACTCGGATGGTGTCACACAACCAACTGGCGCCCAAGATACGATGAACCTTCTTCGCGCCCTGCGTGAGAGCGGGCTCCCACTGGGATGGTCGCTGAAGGATGATCCGCGCGCAATTCCCAAGGAAGGCATGGCGATCGCATTAAAAGTGCTGGGGCTTGCGATCACGATATTCGCGGTCTCATTAGGCGCGCCATTCTGGTTTGATTTGCTCAACAAGGTCGTTACAATCCGCTCCGCCGGCAAATCTCCGGCCGAGAGCGCAAAATAACCTTGTGCGAGGCTTAAAAGCCTGCCGCCTATGTGACGGAGGGGCAGTCTCTTAGGTTGTCATATCCTCGAATTTTGAGATCTTCGAGCTTCGGGACTATTCCTGTTTGAGATCGTAAGACCTCACTGACATACTCGCGCAGGGTGTGCAGATCAGCCTCCACAGGCCATTGTTCCGGATCTACATTCAGCCGGCGCAAGGTACTGACCGGGGGCATGGGAGGCTCGGGGCGAAGGTCTGGACCCAGGCGCCACATCTCAAGACGAAAAAAGATCCTTTCAGCGCAGCGATTCAGATTGGCCTTGACGCGCTGTGGATCGCCATACAGGAAATTCGGCGGAAAAGTTTCGAGCCCGAAGTGACACTTCGCACAGTATTTTCCAAAGGATATGAGGACAGGATCGTTTTGCTTCATAAAGGCTGGTTCTTCAGGCACGAGACCGGGCGCTAATTGAGGCTCAGGCAGCCCGCCACCATCCGCGCAGCACCATTTCAGGTTGGGTATTTCCAACTGCTGAAACAGAGCCTTCATGATTACGGCGCGGCGAAAGGGTTTGCCTGTAAATGCATCCGATTCGCCTCCTATTGTCTCATCCACCATCTTATTAATCGCCTGGGCGACTGAGGCAAAATCATCCAGGACTATCGCCTTGGCGTTGCCTGAAAACACAGCAACAGGTAGCTCATTGGAAGCCTTCCAGGACAGACTGAGGCTTCGGATCGCACTGCCGTTTTCCTGTCGGGCATGGAGACCCGAATATTTTTGTCGCACATCAAGGGTCGCGATCAGATCATCAGCGTGCGCCTCGAGCGTGCCATTCACAATTTCCAGATCTTCAAGCTCCTGACCGTCATCGAAGGCAACACGCTCTATCGAGCCTCTGAGAGGCTTACCAGGTTGAATGTACACGACACCGGACAGCGAAAATCTGCCTGCTGAGGCTTCCAGCCCACTTTCACAGCGGAACCTCAGCCGATCTGTCCCTCCCCCGGCAATGCGGGGTATCAACTCACAGTTGCTTTCATACACCCATTTTTTAGGACCCTTTCTAAACAGATGGTCATCGAGTCGCCGCATGTCATCAACAGTGAGAAATCCGCCCAGCCCCGCAATCATGCGGTTCGCTAATGCTTCCCCGGTTGTCGACAGTCCCCATACCTCTAGAGGCGGTCGCGGATTCGAGGGCTCAAAAATGGATCGTCTATTCGCCTGCTCACGCAATTCGGCAGCGGGCTTTATTGGATTCCCCGTGTACCCTTGCAGCTCTCCCGTATGAAGGATGGGGTTTCGGTTGGGGATGTCGGCATCGGGAATCAGCAGCCCGTTAGGCCATTTTTTAGACCACTGCTTGGATAGTTCGGACGCGAGACTCTTGTACGGTGAGGAGCGTGTATCGAACACACGGGCCCCGCTCAACAGGTGCTCGACCGTGAGGCGAAACGCGGCGGCGCGGCAACCGACGGACTCCACGTTATAAAGACTTTTACAGCCTTCTCGCCAAAGCAGCTGGAACGCAGAGAATTTGTTGGCCCGGTCCGTCGCGGCATCGATCGCGTTCGGGATGTCAACACCCTGGCGAATGGGAAAATCATAAAAATTACGGTGTTCCGCCTGCAACAACCCGGCAATGGTGGAATTCGCATTCGTTTCATCCCATAAGGGTCGCGAAAATATCGGCCCATGGTTCTGATGGCAAGCCGTGCACAGCGTACGATTCGCGTAGAACACCTGCCGCGCGCCTCCCGCCCGATAATCCTTTACCACCTGAAATTCGAACCGGCCCGCGCCTTCGTTATAGCTAATCACCTCCAGCGTGTTCGCTTTTTCCTGATATCCCACATACAGTCGATCTTTGAGAAGTATCCCCGCAGAGTCCGGTGAGAATGCCGGCTCCGTATCGACCGCCAGAACTGCCCGGGGATACTTGAAGAAGTCTGGCTTCGGCGCGTGGCGTTGAAGAGATCGGTTCAGCGGAATCAACACGCGCTTGGTCTGCGATCCTCCGTCCTCAGGATCTAGCCTATCGCCAATGAGTTGCACTAGCGATGAGAACGGAAACGGCACGTCATAGGAAAGCGAACGTCCGTCGGGTCTTGTCACAATATGATCGAAGAGAGAACGGCCTGCCGGGGGGAGGTTTTGACCGGGATCCTTGGCATCAACGACCCAGGTTTCGGCGGCGTGCGTCGTCTGTTCCGGGCGGGAGATGGGATATGCCGGTGAAAGAGAGACATCCTGCTTTGCGATATCACATGACGCCACGCCGATAACGCAGAGCAGAGCCGGGAGGACGAGTCTGTGCAGGCTCCGACTACGATCCATGGCGGCCAGCCGCCATTCGTTGCGCGCCGATAAAACAGTCTTCCTTGATTTCTTGTGCCTGCTGTTTTTGACATTCACCTGCCAGCACAAAATTCGCCGCAAACACGCGGCCTATGTAAGCACGACCGAGATACAAGCCCGGCTTTACCATTCGGAGCTCCTCTCTCACCATGAACCCATCACGGCCGGCCAGCGCGTCGGGTCTTTGCCGATATCCTTCAATGTCATCTGTAAAAGCATAGTCGAGCACAATGGACTCCCGGCGCCCGTCAAGCAAACTCTGCCCACAATACATCTTTGCCGGAAATGCCAGCCTCATTTCGCGGCCATTGACGATAGTCTTGCTGGCCTCTCCCGCACCGTCCCCTAAAATGTTCTTCAACACCGCGAATTCGCTCACCCGCGAGCGCGACACTCGTTGATCTCGATAAAACACTTTCCCTTTCCACATCACATCGCCCAGTTGCTCAAGCTTCGCCAGCTTCACGTCGACGATTGCGCCCTTGAGATCTTGTCCAATGATCTCAGATATCCGTCGGTGGCCACTTTCCCCCCGAGGAAAGAAAAACTCTCCGTTGTAGATGCCGTCGGGAATCGGGCCCGCCGTCAAACGGCTATAGATTTCATCGACTTGCTCTTGGTCGGCCGCCTGAAGATTTTGAAACGTCATGTGCTCGAGATCATCAGGAGAGAGAGGCAGCTCGCTCTCCAGACGAGCAAAATCCACATTTGAGCGATAGGCCTCCTCGTTCGAATAGGCCCTCTGCTGCGTTTGCTCGGCTGTTTGCCAGTAGCTCACTTGGGGCGGAGCAGTACAACCGAAGAGAAGAAGACCTATGAAAACCCCTGTGGTCGCGACGAGTCGTCTGTGTGGTTGCATATTATTCTCTTCGATCTACAAAGTGGCCAAAAACGCGATCAGTGCATCTTTGTCGGCCGGCGACAAGTCCTCGCCAAACCTGTGGCCTTCGTTTTCTACGATCGCCGTACTATTACTGTACACATTTGACAATTCATGACCGCCCTGCTGGAAGGCCGCCACGGCGGTCTTTGGGTCGTGAGACATCTTCTCGGCGATGCGTTTGATTGTTTCTGCGACCTCGGGGTGAGCTTGATATTTCGCGTCAAGCGCATCTGGATGGTGTGTTGCCGACCACAGGTCATGCAGATAGGACTTGTGCCGGAAGTTGCCAATTTTCGCAGACGGCGTGCCTTTCGGAAAAATAAGCGTCAGATCGATAGGAACCTGCTTGTCATTCTCCAGCCACATGGTAGGGCCGAGGTAGAGTCGAACCTCATTTTCAAACCCGGAAACTTTGGGAATGCGATGTTCGGGATTCAAAAGATCATACATCGACGCCTTGAAAAGCTTGTACCGGCCTTCGACGCTGGGATCAAATTCCCACGGGGACGGCGGAGTGGGCATTGGCACGAAACTACCATTGTGGATCTGAACATACGGCGACGTGTAAAAAACATCATCAGCGCCGCCGTAAATTTCCGGCCCTATAGCGTTGTCATGCATGAACGGCGCGTGAGCCCACACGCTGAGCAGCGAGATGCTCCGATAGTAGCCGCGCCCGCCGTCCGACGGTTCCTGAATGTTCGCATCCGCCGCCTTGCTCCGAAGTGTTTCCGAACCGTACTCCTCCCAGATGTGCCCCTTCATATGGTTGGAATGCAGCGCTCGTGAGCGATTTGTCGCCACCTCTGACACCGGCACCATCTCGTCGCTGCCCATCCAGTCTTCACGGATGTCTTGACCTTTTCGATCTTTCTTTACCCTGTGAAAATCCGTGACTTGCGATGGATTATTCTGGCTGGAATGACAGCGCGCGCAATTTTGGGCAAACAATAGTTTCCCGCGCCCGACGGCATCCTTCCCGAATTCCTGTTCCAGGCGCTCGACAAGATCTAGTGGAGTTTTCAGTCCTCGCGCCTCATACAAGTCACTTGGACGCGCAGTCAACAGGAAATTCATGACGTCCTGGAGACGGTCTTCTATCGCCCGGAACTGCGAACAATCGCGACGAGCCTGCCCAATGTCGAACGACGTTTGGCCATACCCTCGCTGGGTCGGATCAAGCTGTCTGGCATCCATAAGGTGGTTCACCCAGGCTTCCTCTGAGCAGCTCCCGATATTGAAGTACACCCGTTGAATCGCTTCCAACGCCCCGATACTGTCCTCGCCACCCTTGAGGATCTGATTGACCGGCTCTTTTTTTATGGCTCGCGCCCAACATTTTCCGTCCTTGCCCGGCTCACACCAACAGGACCGTCCGTCGGCCCCCAGCGGGCACTCTTTGATTTTCCGCCATTTGACGATCTCGTGCTCGAACTCTTTGGGGCGTTGTTCGAGATTGATAAGCGCATTGATGGAGCCCGAATTATTGATCTGATCGTTGGGAAGCGCGGAGGTGTCAACGATCCCAGGCCGGGCGTGCCCAAAGACCTGCCATTCCAATCCGTGTCGTTTCATACCGGAGGCCAGGATCTGAGAAAACCGGGAGTATTGATTGCCGACGGTACCCGAGATATTGTCATGAGCGGGATGGCGAGGATCGCGCGGAGGCTTAAGCGGATCAAAGGCGATATGGCATGACCCGCAGGAGATGCCGATCAGAAAGGGCGGTTCTATCGAGGCATCCAGCATGCGGCTATCCGGGTAAGGACTTTCCGGCCTCATCT
>JBBRRL010000039.1:0-9789 GCA_038200775.1 Nitrospirales bacterium | reverse complement strand
GCGGCCAATGACTTTGTGCTTCGAGGCAAGTAAGGGTTTCAGATTATCACAGGTACGTACGAGGGAAATTTAAAGAGTGATCAGTTCTCGTAGTTTTTGGGTCCCATTCTGGGCAGCGCAAAAGAGAACGTACTTCCTTCGCCAACTTTTGAGTGGACCCATAGCCGTCCCTGGTGCGCTTCGATCAGCATTTTTGATATGTAAAGACCGAGACCTAAACCAGTGCGGTCTTTTGAGCGAAGCTGTGCGAAACGATCAAAAATATAATCCTTCATATCATCTGGAATACCGGGCCCTGTATCGCGAACCGATACCTCCACTTCAGTTTTACCAAGATATGTCTCCAGAATGATGGATCCTCCCGCGGGCGTAAACTTAAGAGCATTGCCGATCAGATTAGAGAACACCTGCATGATCCGGTCGTGGTCACAAACAACATCACCAGAAATGTTTGAAGGCATTGCACGCAAGAGCACGGTCTTAGCTGACGCTGCATGGACGAAACTAAGCATGGACTCCCGAATAATATGACCGATGCACTGTTGTTTTAAATTGAGTTTAAGTTTTCCCTCCGCGATTCGTTCCATATCGAGAATGTCAGCTATCAATCGCAAAGAGGTGTCTGCGTTTCGTTTAATAAATTGGATCCAATGTGTTATTTGCGAATTCATTTCTTTATAGGAGGAGTCCTCCAATAGCATGTCCGCACAGATAGAAATGGCTCCGATAGGATTCTTGAGATCGTGGCTGACAATCGCGAGAAACTCATCTCTGGTGGTTAATGAGACCTTGGTTTTCGAGTGCTCAGCGATTTCATCCGACAGAAGGTTTGAAGCAACGTGGACCTCTGAATCCGCTCGGCTGCGTTCGGCCAGCAGGTTCTTATCGGTTTGCTCTCGCTCCTGCCCCAGCACGCGACTCTCGATGGCGCTTTTAAAGTCGCGTTCCCGATCGATGGCCACATCTACGCGAGCACGCTCCCGTTCAACAGCGTTGTCTGCGCGGCGTCTTTCATCGAGCAACCGGTCATCATCATTTCTCCGCTTGTCTTTTCCATGGTCACCCGAAGCTTCCCGCTCGATATCACGATCCGAGTCGGCCTCAGCTCGGGACGCTAAAGTTGTTTGATCAGCGTCAACCCTCTCTGCATGGACATCCTTGTCAGTCTGGATTTCAGTCTTCTCTACAGCGGCTGTGAGTGACTCATTTGTTTTAACGCGCTCCGCAGTTAGACTGTCATCAGTCTTCTGGCGTTCTACCTCTAAAAATGGTGGAGGTTTAGGTGGCATCATAGTTTTTTGACTAGGTAAAATAGCCTGCGTCGATTACCTTAGTATAAGTCTATATTCATTCGTGTCAAAATGCAACGTTAAGCAGCGATCCGCGTCGCATTATTGGCAGGAGAGTATTAAGTGGCGCGCCGGGGGTGACATTGACAGCTTTCGAAGGAACCTCATATTATACAAGCATGTATAGAGTTTGGCGATGTGGCGGGCTGAGTCTAATGTCGCGTTGACAGTTACGGGTTAGTAGCCTAGGATTAACCCGCGTCTTCACTAGCACGTTCCGGTCGTAGACAATATTGCACGCTGCGCTGATTCCAGTTTGTAGACCCGCCAATGATGCACATTCCGCTTCACCAGCCTCATAGGTATAGCATTAGCTCCCAGTGCCTCAGAGGTAATTGCCTATGAAGGCCATGCGGGCCAATGTATTCCGCGGGGTCAATGACATCCGCGTTGAATCGGTGCCTGTGCCGCGTCCTGGACCCGGTGAGGCGGTCATACGCGTGACGCTCACGACGATCTGTGGCACTGACCTGCATATTGTGCGTGGTGAATATCCGGTGAAGCCGGGACTCATTATTGGTCACGAGCCCGTTGGCGCGATCGCGGAACTTGGGCCAGGAGTCATAGGCTATGACATCGGTGATCGTGTCCTCGTTGGCGCCATTACGCCATGCGGTCAGTGTCGGGCGTGCCTATCCGGGCAATGGGCGCAGTGCGGACAAGGGGCCGGATGCGAGGCGATCGGTGGATGGCGGTTCGGGAACACGATTAATGGCGCGCAAGCAGAGTACCTTCTGGTCCCATATGCTCAGGCGAACCTTGCCTTGATTCCTCAAGAATTGAGCGACGAGCAGGTCGTGCTCCTGGCCGATATCGCCTCCACCGGCTTCAGCGGCGCCGAATCGGGTGAGGTGCGAATCGGCGATGCAGTCGCAGTGTTCGCCCAAGGTCCGATTGGCTTATGCGCGACGGCAGGGGCCAAGCTCATGGGCGCCGCGCTGATCATCGCGATCGACGGGGATGAACATCGGCTGGTCCTGGCGCGACGGATGGGAGCGGATGTCGCACTGGACTATCGCAAGGTCGATGTAGTTGCGGAAGTGAAGCGGCTATCCGGCGGAGGCGTCGATGTTGCGATCGAAGCGCTCGGCACGCAAGAAACCTTTGAGAATGCGCTTCGATCCCTTCGACCCGGAGGCATTTTGTCCAGTCTTGGTGTCTACTCGGGCAAGCTACAAGTTCCCTCCGAAGCGTTTGCCGCAGGGATCGGGGATTATCGAATCGTGACGACGCTCTGCCCCGGAGGAAAGGAGCGGATGAGGCGGCTGATGGACATGGTCCGGTATGGCCGGGTTGATCTGAGGCCTCTTCTGACTCATTCCTTCTCTCTGGATGAGATCCGGGAAGGCTATAGGATTTTTGGCGAACGACTCGAGGGAGTCTGCAAGGTCGCGATCAGGCCTTAAAGCTCTGGGAGGTTGTCGGTGCTTGCGGCCGTGGAATTTACCGGGATCTGTCTGTGTGGGAGATTTTCGCAATGAACGCTGGTGACGCGACAGCGGTTAAGAAACTGTACATGATCAAGATGAGGATCACGACGACGCTGTTGACGGCGGGAATGGTGGCGGCGCTGTCGGCTTTAGCCGGCGAGAAGGATATCATGACCCCCCGGGTGTCGCCCAAGGAAATAGAGAGTGCGAGGGTCCTGAAAAATCCCCTCCCTCAGACGAACAAGACCATCGCCATAGGCAAAAAAGTGTACCAAGGTAAAGGCTCATGCGTCCTGTGCCACGGGGTTGACGGACGGGGTACCGGCATGGGCGCCCCCAGTCTGGATCCGTCGCCCCGCAATTTCCATCGAGCTGGATTTTGGCAGCATCGGACAGACGGCGAACTGTTCTGGACGATCAAACATGGCTCGTTCGGAACCGGCATGGTGGCATATGGCGACTTTCTGACCGATGAGGAGATTTGGGCGGTGATTACCTATGAGCACACCTTTGCCGACGATATTAAAGACGGCGCCGGGGCCGGCGACGACCGGTCTACGGGTGGCACAATGCGACCACATGGAGGAGGGTGCTGTCCAATGCCCGAGGGTCCCAGGCGGAAGAGCAAGCCCTGAGGACAGGAGCACTACCAATAAAGATTTTCTACGTTCTCGCAACGCTTGCGACGACCGCCGTCTTCAGCTCTTGGGTGGCGGCACAAAATGAGATGCCAAATGTCATTAGAGGAGAGGCCATCTATCAAGAGCGTTGTCTGCGATGCCATGGAGTGACCGGTGATGGCAAAGGACCTGACTCGAAGTCTCTGATCGTACCGCCCGCCAACTTTCAGTCTGCTCAGTCACAGCTCAAGCCGGAGTGGGAAATGTTGAGCATTATCTCCCACGGCATCATCTTCAGTCCGATGCACGGCTGGCAGGGTCGATTGAGTGAAGAAGAGATGTTGGATGTGCTAAGTTACGTCCGCAAACTCAGTGCCGTGGGAAGGATCACCTAAAGACCACAATTGCTTGCATTTCTCGGCGCTAGGTGATTAAACACGGGCAATGAAGGAGGAGGGATTGTGCCAAATAGGATCGCCTCAAGCAGCTATTTGCTCATGCTCGTCGCGCTGGTTGCGGTCGTCGTGTTCTCAGTCGGGTGGGACAGAATGTCACTGGCACAGCCGGCGTCCGATCAACGGGTGGAAATCGTGATCCAGGATTCCGCCTTCGAAGTGATGAGGCCGGCTCCGGTGCGGCCCGGACTCCCGACGGTGATCATTCTCAGAAACCAAGACATCGTGCGCCATGGGTTCACCTCGCAAATGCTCGTCGGTATGCTCGTGCATGGCGAGGGTGATGGAATTGCATCCTACGGCAAGGGCGTGGAGGGATTTTATATCGATCCGGGGAAGACGCTGGTGCTCCGGTTCACGAATGATCGCCCGGGCAAGTATGCGTTCCGTTGCGATCTGCATCCGAATATGAAGGGCGAGTTGTACATGCTGGAAGCCCCGACGGCCTGATTTCGGTGGGCGTTTTTACACGTTTTCGCCATTCGTCATCAAGAGTGGACCTCTCGGTGACGACATGCTGAAAGAATTCTGGAGTCTTAGGCCAACGGAAGTCTTGCCTCTCCTTGGGACCGCCGAGGGGGGTCTGACGCAGAATGAGGCGCAGCGGCGGCTTGCAGATGCGGCTGCCTCAAGGCTCGTCGGCGGACACAGGGTCAATAACCTCGCGCTGCTGCTTCGTCAGTTCAAAAGCCCTATCATTCTTATTCTCCTGTTTGCGGTCTGCTTGTCCTTCTTCTTGAGGGATGCGACCGACGCCCTCATCATCCTCTCAATCATTCTGGTGAGCGCCTTGCTCGGCTTCTGGCAGGAGCGGGGCGCCGCGAATGCCGTCCAAAAACTACTGGCAATGGTCCAGGTCACCGTCACGGTCCTCCGGGATGGATGCCGGATGGAGGTGGCGGCTGACCACGTCGTACTCGGAGATATCATATTGTTTTCAGCAGGCGGAAGTATCCCCGCCGATTGTCTGATCCTTGAGTCAAGAGATCTGTTCGTCGATGAAGCGACGCTGACCGGCGAGACCTATCCGGCGGAAAAAGCTTCGGGGGTCTTGCCTACGGCTACGCCGCTCAACGGGTGTACCAATGCGTTGTTCATGGGAACGCACGTGGTGAGCGGAAGCGGCCAAGCGGTGGTAATCCGCATGGGCATCGACACCGAATTCGGCCAGGTCTCTCGGCGATTGCGGTTGCGCCCACCGGAGACCGAGTTCGAGCGTGGCATACGGAGATTCGGCTATTTGTTGATGGAGGTGACGCTGCTGCTGGTCATCGCGATCTTCGCGATCAACGTCTACCTCGCGAGGCCCGTGCTGGAATCCTTCCTGTTTGCGCTGGCCCTTGCCGTCGGCCTGACCCCCCAGCTGCTGCCGGCGATCATCAGCATCAATCTCGCACATGGCGCGAAACGCATGGCGGAGCGAAAGGTGATCGTCAAGCGGCTCGCGACGATTGAAAATTTCGGGAGTATGAATGTGCTTTGCGCTGACAAGACGGGCACGCTCACCGAAGGGGTGGTGCAGTTGCATGACGCCTTTGACATGCAAGGCAAGCACAGCGAGAAAGTACTGCACTACGCCTACGTCAACGCCTCATTCGAGACCGGCTTTGTGAATACCATCGACCAGGCGCTGAAAGCGATGCCGGGTCTCGACGTCGCCGGCTATGAAAAATTGGATGAGCAGCCGTATGACTTCATCCGAAAGCGCTTGTCCGTGCTTGTCTCTCATGCCGGCGGCCACATGATGATCACTAAAGGCGCGCTGACCAGTATCGTCACAGTCTGCGCGCGTGCGGAGGCTCAGGACGGGAACATAGTGGCGTTCGAATCTATTCGTGACGACGTTCAACATCGCCTGGAAGCATTCAGTCTTCAAGGTCTTCGGGTGCTGGGGATCGCCTACAAGGACGTCGGTTCAGCGGCTCGGATGAGCAAAGAGGATGAGACCGACATGACGTTTCTGGGATATCTGCTCTTCGCCGACCCGCCGAAGCCCGGAGTCGACATCGCGCTGCGTCATCTTGCGGAACTTGGAGTGTCCGTAAAGATCATCACGGGGGACAACAGGCTGGTCGCCGCCAGCATTAGCCAGCGAGTCGGATTGGACGCCGGGTGCGTCGTCACCGGTACCGAGCTTCGATCCATGAGCGATGGAGCGTTGATGGAGCGGGTGAACGACGTGCACGTGTTCGCCGAAGTAGAGCCGAATCAAAAGGATCGGATCATTTTGGCTTTGCAGAAGGCCGGGAATGTGGTCGGACTCATCGGCGATGGGATCAACGATGCGTCGGCCCTGCACACCGCAGATGTCGGGATTTCTGTAGACAGCGCGGTGGACGTCGCCAAGGAGGCGGCAGATATCGTACTACTGGAAAAGGATTTAGCCGTACTCGAAGAAGGTGTGCGCGAGGGGCGCCGAACGTTTGTTAATACCCTTAAGTACGTGTTCATGGCCACGAGCGCCAACTTCGGCAACATGTTCAGCATGGCAGGGGCGTCGCTGTTCTTACCATTCCTCCCCTTGCTGCCGAAACAAATCCTCTTAACCAACCTGCTGACCGACATCCCTGAGATGACTATTGCGACCGACTCTGTGGATCAGGAGATGATTGCACGGCCGCGACGTTGGGACATTAAGTTCATCCAAAAGTTCATGCTGACGTTCGGAATTATCAGCTCAGTGTTCGATTTTGCGACCTTCGCGGCCCTCATCTTCATTTTGCATGCAGATGTGGCGCAGTTTCGGACCGGCTGGTTTATGGAATGCGTGATCTCCGCCGCTGCCGTGGTGTTAGTCATCCGGACCAGAAGGCCGTTCTTTCAAAGCCGGCCAGGAAGATACTTGGTCTGGACGACAGGGGGCGTTGTCGCGGTGACGATCCTCATCCCGTATCTTCCCCTGGCGGCCGCCTTCGGTTTCCGGCCGCTACCTGTATCGTTTTTTGTGGTGCTCGCAGGGATCGTCGGCGCATATATACTGACGGCAGAATTGGCGAAGAAGGTCTTTTACGCGCACGTGGTTTCGTGAAATGGTGTCCAATCCCGTTGCCGGCCTGCTTGTATGATCAGGGCTGCAGTTGATTCAATACATCCGAAACCTGCCGAAGTGACCGCGGCTCCCACAATCGCTTCGGGAATTCGAAATAGACTTTGAAGCCACTGCACCCCCCGCGGTTGTGTGGCGCGGATGATCGAATTCCTGCTAGCTAAGGCTGGAGGTCCCGTACCTTACTACACCCTCCGGTTGTTTCGTGTACAGGAATTCATTGATTCCGTGCGCTTCTTCTGGTAATGCGTGTCGCCATGATTGAAGGATTACTCAAAAAGATCTTTAAAGCGCCGGCCCAGCTTCTGGACAAAACTGTCACAAGGTGCGATGGAATCCGCAAGAAAGTGACCAATCAGAAATCGATCAAGAAGGCTTGTGAATTCTGGAACATATTAGGGCCCGGGCTGACGACGGGGGCGGCCGACGATGATCCCTCCGGGATTGCGACCTACTCGCAAGCGGGTGCGCAGTATGGGTTCCAGATGCTTTGGATTGCCGGGTTTACTTACCCATTGATGTCGATCGTGCAGGAGATGTGCGCAAGAATTGGCCTGGCAACGGGCCGCGGGCTTGCCGCCAACATCAGGGAGCACTATCCGAAATGGTCACTGTATATCTGCACAGCGCTGTTGTTCATGGCGAACGCTTTTAACATCGGCGCAGATCTTGGAGCGATGGCTCAAGCGACTCAACTCGTCATCCCCAAAGCCAGCTTTACTCTGCTGGTGATAGGATTCACCGTGTTCAGCTTGGGCTTGCAAATCTTTATGCCGTATTCAACATACGCCAAATATCTCAAGGTGCTGACCTTTGTATTGATCTCTTATATTTTCACGGCGTTTACGATCCATCTGGACTGGAAGCAAGTGCTCTATCACACCGTGATCCCATCCGTGACATTCTCCAAGGACCAGATTTTCCTCATCACCGCGGTGTTGGGGACCACCATCTCTCCGTACCTCTTTTTCTGGCAAGCCTCTCAAGAGGTAGAGGAGAAATTGATACAAGCAAAAACACCGGCTGTGAAGACGAAGACCTTTGAGAAAGAAATCACGCATATGCGGATTGACGTCTGGTCGGGAATGTTTTTGTCGAATGCGGTGATGTTTTTTATTATTGCGGTATGCGCCGGCACCTTGTTTGTAAATGGTGTGACGAATATTTCCACTGCGGCCGATGCGGCGGCGGCCCTGCGGCCATTGGTAGGGGAAAAGGCGTTTCTCCTCTTTGCCTTGGGAATCCTGGGGACCGGCTTGCTCGCGATCCCCGTGCTGGCGGGTTCAGCCTCGTACGCGATATCGGAGAGTTTCAAATGGAATACAGGGCTGGATCGTAAGCTAAAGGAAGCGTACCCCTTTTACGGGGTCATCATCGTGTCGATGACCCTTGGCCTCGCAATGGAATTCACGAAGCTCAATCCGATGAAAGCGCTTATCTACTCGGCGGTTGGAAATGCGTTAATCGCGCCCGCGGTCTTAATCTTTATTGTGCTGATCAGCAGCAACAAAAAGGTGATGGGCAATCACACAAACAGCGCCTTCGCGAGGGGGGCAGGATGGTTTATCACAGGGATTATGTTGGTTGCAGGGATCGCAACCATTATCTCCCTGTTTATGTAAGCTACTGCTGTCTTTGTCTCCTTCCTTTGCTTCAGGGGGCGACCTTTGCTCCAGCCGCCTCGAATTGTTCCCTGACCTGCGTCCGTTTTGCGGCGCGCGCACCGATCACGCCTCCGAGGATTGCGAAAACCAGCGAGAGGATGCCACTCGCGAACATCCACCAGGAAGCCGTCTCTTCAGGGGACATCGTCGCGGTCTCACGCCCGAGGAAGGCCAGGTCCCCGTAGGTCGGCAAATAGGCAAGGGCCGACATGAGAACCCCCCAGGTCACCCAACTATGGAACATGGCTTCCCAGTAGGAATACAGGCCAGACATCCAGACCGCCACATAGCCGGCGAGAAATGCCGAGAACATCCAGGCAACCGCTGTCCACACCATAACCCCGCCCGGTAGATCAAGCGCGCCTGAACGCGCGATTGAGTGGAGACCGGCGCCCAAGCCGACCGACGCCAGCACAACCTCACTGCCAAGACCGACGAAAAATCCTGCAAAAATCCCGCCCCAACTGATCTTGGGACTCCACGGCCCGACTTCAACTTCCATCGACAACTCCTCCTTTTTCCCCAGCCCCAATACAAGTGTCTACGTAGAGTATCGCATGGAGGCACCGAAATCTACTGATAAAATCGCTCTTATATCGGAATTCTGTCCAGAGATCACGCCTGTGAAGACGCATGACCACGATCCTGGGTTATGTTTGCAGGGATTGCGACCGACAGAACGGTATGGAAGACGCGAAGAGGGCGCACACAACGGAGATCCGTGAGCACGTCGAATCGTTGCCGATCTTTTCGGAGTTGACCGGCGCTGAAGTTGAGTTGCTTGTCCCGCTCTGCCGGCTGGTCTCCGGGGGAATCGGAAACTATATTCTCGAGGAGGGCGTCCCAGTCCATACGATTTACTTCCTGATCTGCGGAGAACTGAATGTCCGCAAAGACGGCATGATGATCGGGACCGTCAGCGCCGGTGCGGTGCTCGGGGAGATGACCCTGCTTAACCATTCGCCGGCGTTCGCGACAATTCAAGCCAATGGACCGTACACGGCGCTTGCCATAGAGCAATCGGCCTTTAGCCAGGTCTTGGAGGAACATGCCGCTTGGGGTATAAAATCCTAAAGAAAATTGCACGGCTGTTGGCACTCCGGCTGATGATGACCGACGCCAAGCTTACAGACTGTATGAGCATTCCGCACGACTACCGACACGAAGCAAACAAACGATCCGGCCCGGCCGCGTAATCACACCGGTAAAAACGACCTTGCCGGGT
>JBBRRL010000038.1:0-9980 GCA_038200775.1 Nitrospirales bacterium | reverse complement strand
CCCGGATTAAGGCCACCAAGGTTCTCTCGCTGGCCGCTCTGATGGTCAGCGGGTATTCGAAAGTGACGATTCAAGTTTCGTCCGATGCGGCCTCTTCCCATACTCTCCTCAAATTACGCGAGGTGCTCCACCGACATCCTGGAGCCTGCCCGGTGTATCTGGCGCTGACCATTCAGGAGCACTCCGAGTCGATCATTGCCGTGGGCCCGGAGCTCCGCGTACTGCCCAACACCGGATTGGTGGGTGATATTGAAGGAGTGATCGGCAAGGGCGCTGTGTCACTTCAATAGGAGCACCCGGTGCGCGAATATCTCGACTTCGAAAAACCTATCGCGGAGATTGAAGAGAAGCTGGAAAAGCTCGGCGCCACCACCAGTGCCCGCGGTGCGAGGCAGGAGGACGTCAACAAACTCCGGACAAAACTCCACCAGCTCCAAACCGAGATCTACGCCACATTGTCACCCTGGCAGCGAACTCAGGTCGCCCGCCATCTACAGCGTCCTTCGACCCTCGACTACATCGGGCGCCTGTGCGACAGCTTCATCGAGCTGCACGGGGATCGTGCCTTTGCCGACGATCACGCGATTGTCGGGGGACTTGCCCGGTTTAACAGCCGCCCGGTCGTCGTGATCGGACACCAGAAAGGCAAGACGCTCAAGGAGCGCATGTTTCGAAACTTCGGCATGCCGAATCCTGAGGGGTACCGAAAAGCGCTACGGCTCATGCGGCTGGCCGAGAAATTTGGAAAGCCACTGCTCACATTCATCGACACCCCGGGCGCCTATCCCGGCATCGGCGCGGAAGAGCGCGGACAGTCTGAGGCGATCGCACGCAACCTGCTTGTGATGAGCTCTCTGCGGGTGCCAATCATCGCCGTGGTGATCGGCGAAGGCGGGAGCGGCGGAGCCCTCGCAATCGGGGTCGCCGACCGTTTGCTCATGTTGCAACACGCGGTCTATTCCGTCATTTCGCCGGAAGGCTGCGCCGCCATTTTGTGGAATGACCAGAGCAAGGCCGCTGACGCCGCTGAGGCGCTCAAGATGACCGCCGAGGATCTTCAGAAACTCGGCATCGCCGACCAGGTCATTCCCGAGCCTCTCGGCGGGGCGCATCGCGACCCCACGCTCAGCTGCGATACAGTAAAAAAGGTAATTGAAACCCACCTGAATGAACTGCTGGAATTGTCGACAGACGATCTCTTAAAGCGCCGCTACGAAAAATATCGCCGCATCGGCGTTCTAGCCGAGACCTCATGACGGGCGTGCGCCCCGAGGCGCACTCGAACGCCCCTACTACACCGATAGAATGGCCGGTTGAGCGAAGCGCCACGCGTGCCCTCGATCAATGCGACGGGGTCTTGTCGGACCTGAATTTCGGAGAAGTGTTTCCCTTCGTCTGCAAACCTTTGGCCAAGGACTATCTTTCACGCTACGTGGGCCCGCTCCTGGCCTCCCAATTCGGCGGGCTCCCACGCGCCCATCCGCTTGCCCGGGAGATCAATCCTATGGCTTTTGTGGCGGGTCGGCCCTATATGGATCTATCCGCCTACATGACGCTGCCCGGGGTGGCACGGCATCTGGGCTCACTGGAATCGGCCGATCAGACCAAAGGGGCCGCCGTCATCGCACTCGCAAAGGCCGGACGGCTCACGCCAGTTCCTCTTGCGTGGGCATCCCGTTGGTCCTTATATGCCGCGTATGCGCTCTCATCTGTCCGATCAGCGGCATGGCTTCTCCAAAAGGAAAGGCCGGTCAAATTGGTGCAGGCCTATCGGGACCGCGCCGAGCAGCTACGAGTCCTCGTGCGACAACCCCTTGGCCACATATCCCCAGTCACCCTGCTGCAAGACCTTGAACAATATGCGTACACGAAGGGCGACGTCACGACCAACGCCCTACGGCATCTGGGGATAGCATTTGTTCTCCATGGCGCTCTTCAGCAGGTGCTGGCAGACCGAGTGCCGACCGCCCTGCTTCACGATCTTGGACAAGGGATTCCGAATAACTTTACGACCGAAATCTCTCTGGATCTGTGGCAACTTTCCATCGAGGCCCGCCCCCTGGCCATTATCTTTTCAGAGACGCCGATGGATGATCTTCCCGGCCGGTTGAAAATGATGGAGCAAGGACGCAGATGGTGGGCTCGATTCGAAGAGGTCCTGGACCAGCACGGACATCGAGGCGAAGTGGAATTGAATATCACGGCGCCGCGATGGCGCGAGGAGCCGCGGTTCTTATTACAGACGGTTGCGAACTATTTGCGCCACGCGAAAGATCAACCAAGTCCCGCCGAGATGTTAAGGACTGGAATCGGTCGGCGGGAAGAGGCCGCGAAAGCGATTCGAGATATCCTTCCTATTCCGGCACGCGTACTGTTCAACTGGCTGTACGCGCGTTACGTGAAGTGGATGCCGTTCCGTGAGGCGGGCAAATATACCTGGTTACTGTGGCTGGAGTTTTCCCGAAATGTGTATCGGGAACTCGGCCAACGGCTGGTGGCTGAAGGAAGACTCCATACTATCGACGATGTCTTCTGGCTCCGCCTCGATGAGCTTTCACGATGGGCAACG
The DNA here is from genome assembly GCA_038200775.1 of Nitrospirales bacterium. GTDB lineage: Bacteria > Nitrospirota > Nitrospiria > Nitrospirales > NS-4 > NS-11. Next base: position 7,411 of record JBBRRL010000038.1, on the reverse strand, counting down.
GACGGCACGACCGCCTGGTCCGCCGAGAATCTACAGGCACGTCAAGAGCAATGGGCCCTTTGGACGTCACTCCGGCCGCCCGCTCTTCTGATTGGGAACCGCGGAGTACCGGACAGCGGATCAGTAAGACCGGCGCAATCTCCTTGGCCGACACTTCATGGAACCCCCGCTTCCTCCGGCACAGCCGAGGGCCTCGCCAGAGTCATGACCGACCCTGCCGAAGCCCAGATCCAGCAAGGCGAGATCCTCGTCACGCGCTACACTGACCCCGCGTGGACGCCGTTGTTTTTCACAGCCGGCGCACTCGTTACGGAAGTCGGCGGAGTACTGAGCCATGGTGCAGTGATTGCCCGGGAAGTCGGGCTACCGGCCATTGTTGGGGTCACGGGCGCGACGGCATTCATACGTAGCGGCCAGCGGGTTCGGGTCAACGCCACCGAAGGAACCATTGAGTTATTAGAGGACGGCTGACAGCCGTCCTCTAATTTTTGCGATGATCTTAGCGGGGCAACGTCCGCGCCGGTGCCGGGCGGCCTGGCCTGTATCCCGAAGGGCGTCCCGGCCTTCCTTGAGACTCGCGCGGGCCGGATGGCCTGTATGTCGAGACGGCCGCCTCGGGACTTCCCGCTGCCAGAGGCACTCGTTGCCCGAGCAGCTTTTCAATCGCCCGCAGACCCCCATGATCATCAGAGGTCACAAAACTCGTGGCCCGGCCGAGCGCTTTCATACGCGCCGTCCGGCCGATGCGATGGACATAGTCTTCCGGCGAATTCGGCATGTCGAAATTGACGACGTGCCCGATGTTCGCAACGTCGATGCCACGAGCCGCGATATCGGTGGCGACCAGAACCCGGTAGAGGCCGCGTTTGAAACCGTCGAGCGCCGCCCGTCTTTGCGAGAGACTCCGGTCGCCATGGATTACGGCCACCTTATGGCCTGCGCTGCCCAGCGCTCTCATGAGACGATCGGCGCGATGCTTGGTTCGGGTGAAGACCAGCACAGACTCCTCATCTTTTCCCAAAAGGTGGATCAAGAGCTTGGTCTTGTCGTCATGAGTCGTGTGATGCAACGCCTGCGTGACGCCCCCCGCCGCACTGGCCGGCTTGTCCGCCATGATGCGGACGGGATCTTTGACGCTGGCCCGCGCGAGATCTTTAAGATCCGCCGGCATCGTGGCCGAGAACAACAGCGTTTGCCGCTCTTCAGGTAATGCCTGCAAGATCTGGTTGATCTGAGGCGCAAAGCCCATGTCCAGCATGCGGTCCGCTTCGTCCAACACCAGGATCTTAATGGAGGTGAGGCTGATCGTGCCGTTCCACATATGATCCAGCAGACGTCCCGGCGTCGCGACAATGATCTCGGGGCGCTGGCGAAGGCCGCGAACTTGGGCATTCATATCGGCGCCGCCCACCACCGTCGTGGCAAAGACGCGGCGGCTGCGGCCGAACTTATCAATTGCTTCCTGGGTCTGAATCGCCAACTCGCGCGTCGGCGCCAAGATCAGCGCTAGAGGATGCCCCTTCGGCATGGTGGCAAGCCGTTCGATCATAGGAATCACGAACGCCGCCGTGTTACCCGTGCCGGTTTGGGCGCAGCCGAGGACATCCCGACCTAAAAGCGCGGGAGGAATGGCACCCATCTGGATGGGAGTCGGTTCGGTGAATCCTGCCTTGGTGAGGTCTCGCAAGATGGCGTCAGACAAACCAAGGGAGTGAAAACTGTTAGTGACAGTCGTGTGCACAGAAAAATCCTTTCGTTATGGATCGCATTGTCACGGGGTCAGAAGAACGAGGCAGGATCAGGAAGGAGTCCGCTCCGAACAGGACCTTGTCGCGATGCGATCGCGGGTCCGAGTGTTAGTGTTCATCAACGGCCGGACCGTCACCGCTGATAATTAGGTTGGACTATACAGGTAAATACCGTGGTTGTCAAATCTCGTTCACCGGCATACTGCTCTACCGGCACACGAGGTCTTGAATGCAATTTCTGTGGATGACGCTTATGTCGCCTTCCAAATGCTCGGCCGGCATCGAATGCGGTCGGCGTTCAACGCCATTCATCAGGAGTGCAGACGGAGCCTAAAACGCTTCCGAGCGATGGCATCGAAAGCAGTCCTGTCGCTTGGGATGCCGGGAGGACAATGGATACACGCCGGTGGGGGTATGGCAGGCTATACACTGCTTGTCGGACTTGATCTGGCGGTGGGCGAAGTTGCTTGGCACCGGCGGATTGTTATCGCGGGGGGTCGGAAGCATCGTGAGGAACACGATGACCGCGAGCGCCAATCCTATGAAGACCAGATCGGACTTCCTAGGCTGAAACTTCATCAGGGGGGGCCAGCCCCACCGTAGGCCTCGGCCAACAGTTCGGCAATGTGACGAACTTCGACTTCGCCCCGCAGGCCGTTTTTCAACTGGATCATGCAGGCCGGACAGGAGGTCGCCACGACCTCAGCACCGCTGTCTCGAATGGCCGCGCGTTTTCGCTCGAAAATCATCTGTGAGGTCTCATAGTCTTTTACGATAAATGTGCCGGCGCCTCCCGCGCATCGTTCGGAATCTCTCATCTCGACGAATTGGAGTCCGGGAATCCGCCGAAGAAGCTCGCGCGGCTGAGCGCTCACCCCTGCCGCTCTCAAATGGCAAGACGAATGGTAGGTCACCTTCCGGGGAATCTCCCGCGTAGGCCGGTTCTTAAGGCCCTTGCCTGAGAGAAACTCAGAAATATGACGGACTTTGCCAGCCATCGACTCCGCCTCGAAACGGTCCTGGCCAGAAAACCATTTCGGATAATCCTTCAATGCCAAGGTACAGGACGCGCAGCCCGTCACCACAGTCTCGAAGCGAGCAAGCGACTCAATATTAAACCGGGCATAGGTCTTGACGCGCTCAACATGGCCATAGGTTTCAATCGGTGTGCCTGAACACCGCTGGCGAGGCAACACGGGTTCGACACCATTGCGGCGCAACACTTCGATGACCGCATCCCCCACGCCGTCCTGAAAGTAGTTGGCCGCGCAGCCATGGAAATAGGCAACCGGCCCAGCGTGTCCCTGCTCCTCAGTCAGGTCAGCATGGCGCTCCCGCAACAGACGGGAGGTCAAGGGTGGCAACACCATGTCAGCTGGCAGCCGGGCGGTTTCGGCAAGCTGGCGCAAAATGGGCCCCACTGCGCGCTCGAGGACACGGCGCGGGAGAGGCCGGTCCCAGAGCCTCTGCGTCCGGGCCAGCAACTTGAGCAACGGCTCAAAGAGCCAGGGTTGTCCCTGAATGGCAAAGATCATCCCCGCGAGCATGTTGGGATGTTCCGCCCGCTTCTGCATAATAAGCTCGGAGACGTCTACGCCTGCCGGGCAGATCGTGCGGCACGACTTGCAATTCACGCAGGCGTCGACCACCCGCTTTGAATTCAAATAGTCGTACCCGGGAGACGTCACGATCTCAAACCATCCGCGCGAACTCATGTCTTCGGATTGAAATACGTCATAGACGGGGCAGACCGAATTACACTTCGCGCAGGTGGCGCAAGGCTTGGAGAGGCGAACATAGTCAATATGCTCGGTAAAGGGCGTTTTACTGATCTTGACGCCGGGATTAAAGATCTTCTTCGGATCAAATGCTGTCTTCACCTGCTCGAACAAGCGGTAGAGGTCCTCTCCGAAGAATCGCGGCACAAACTCTGCGCGCACGCGCCCATCGCCATGCTCGCCGCAGATGGATCCTCCAAAACGCGAAATGATGGTGCTGTGAATCTCGTGGTACCCCTCCACCATGCGCTCGAAGTCCTTCGGGTCGTTGAGGTCGAGCAGGGGGACAATGTGGGCATTTCCGTTTCCGATGTGCCCGAAGATGGCGACATTCACGTCCTGGCCCTTGAAGAACCCCGAGAGGTATTTCACGAGCTCGGCGATCCGGTCGGCCGACACGACCACGTCGTCCACGTAGTTGATCGGTTTCTTCTTGCCATCATAGCGGTACAGGGTCGGATATAGGGCGTTCCGTGCCTTCCACAGTTGATCTTGATGTTCTCTTTCAACGGCAATCGTGGGATCCTGACACAATCGATATCGGCGGCAGACTGCCTTGACGGCTTCCAACATCTCAGCAATCGGAGTCTCCCCCGCATCAAACTCCGCGAGCAACGTGGCCGCGGCGTCAGCCGGAACGGCGTGGGCAGCCCTGCCTATCAGGTTGAGCGTGTTCGCATCCATGACCTCGAGCGCCATCGGAGCCAACGGCAGCAGGTCGAAGACCGCGGCGCCGACGTCATCGAGGTACTGAAAATGGATCAGCGCGGTGGCGGTGACCTTGGGCCGCTTGACCAGTTTCACCGTGGCTTCAGTGATCACACCGAGTGTTCCTTCGCTTCCGACAAACAACTTGGGAAGATCGACGATGCCCTGGTCAAGGCCATCCGCCAGGCCGAAGAGATTGTAGCCGGTGCTGTTTTTCGTCACTGTGGGCTTTTTACTATGGATCAGGCCGGCGTTCTGTCGAACGAGCGCGATCGTATGGCTCAGCCCCTGGTGACTTGCAAGCAGGCGCTCGGTCATCGGATCGCCATCAGCCAGCGCCTCGGCGGTGAGACATGTCCCGTTGTCGAGAAGAAGGCGGATCGCATGGACATTGTCTTTGACGGAGCCGTAACGCAGCGTGTGCGGGCCTGCCGAATTGTTCGACAGCATCCCTCCGAGCTTGCACATGTCGCGGCTGGAGGGATCCGGACCGAACATCAGGCCATAGGGCTCGAGCTTCTTGTTGAACTCGGTGAGATTCAACCCCGGTTGGATACGGGCCCACTGCTCTTCAACATTCAGCTCGAGGAGCTGTCTCATGCCGCCGCAGTCGAGAATGATCCCTGCCCCAACGGCCGAGCCCGTGAGGTTCGTGCCAGCCGCGCGCGGAGTGATCGGCACCCCTGTCTCCAAGGCATAGGCCACTGTTTCCGCAATGTCATCCTCGGTCTGTGCCAGTACGACCGCCTTGGGTGCAATTTTATAGATGCTGGCGTCGACCGAATAGGCTGTAATAGTGGGAAAATCGTCCTTGACCTTGTCGGCCCCCACCCTGCGGCGAAGGTCCGAGCCGACGCTCCTGGATCGATGCGGAAGGATCAGCGCAGGGGAGAAGGAATCTGTCTTGGCAGATTCCAGGGTGGGCGGGTGTAACGAAGATTCACTCATGAAGACGTCTGCGGAAACCTGTCATGCTCAAATTGTACGAGAGACGCAAGCCTCCGGCAAGCCGTCTCAGGAGGCTTGGCGCCGGAAGGGACGAGCGTGGTCCTCCAGGGCGAGCTCGACGATGCGTTCTTCGGATAGTCCAAGACCATGGTAATGCATGTAATGGCGATCGAGCGCCTCAGGATACCCGTGCGAGGGCAATGCCTCCTCGCGAAGTCGCTTTACGCGATCGAGGATGCGCTTCACCGACTCAGGGGTGATCTCGACACCATAGTGCCTGAGCGTGTCACCATGCTTGCTGAGAACCGCTTCGACCGCGGCCGCCCCGCTGTGCTTGCCAAAGACAAACCGCTGCTCCCCGCCGACCGATTCTTCCGCGATGAATTGGTAGATGGCCGGGTGGATCGCGATTGCGGCCGTGTGAATGCCGGATTCGTGCTTGAAGACCCCTTCCCCGACAACCGGCTCATGAGGCTGCAACGGCACCCCCGAATAGAGCTCAACCTTGCGCCGCAAATCCGTCAACAGTTCATACCGGAACCCCGGGATGACGACGCCATACAGCATTTTCAAGACCATCACCAGTTCGTGAAGCGGAGTATTGCCGGCGCGCTCCCCGATCCCGTTGGCCGTGACGCCTGCGTATAGGGCGCCGTGACTGATGGCCCGGACCGTATTGATGGCGCCTAGACCAAAGTCATTATGAAAATGCGCGGTCAGAGGAACCTTGCCCAGGACTTTGACCAGTCTGGGAATGTAGTGATCAACAGCCTCCGGCGTGAAGACCCCGCAGGTATCCGAAAAGCACATCCGGGTGCCGCCGGCCGCAACGCACGCCTTGGCCCAGACTTCTCCATACGTCAGGTCGGAGCGCGAGGCGTCTTCAGCCGCGAATTCGACGCGCGAGAAACCCCGGTCTCGAGCGTATCCGATGGCACTCGTAATTAGATGAATATTTTGCTCCCGATAAAATTCCAGCGGTCGGTCCAGCCACTGATCTTCAGACTGACCCGCCTGGCGGAGGAGGGTTCTGCCGAGCTTGTACTTGAGATGGAGGTCGGACAAGGTGGAGAGCACGAGAACACTCACATCATCAGGCTTGGCGCCAATCGCCGTGACCGTGCTCGTGACCGCGTCGATATCCTCCTTGACGCTGCGGCACATCGCGAGGATCTCAATGTCCCCGCGGATTTTTCCCTCACGTTGCGCGGTCACAATGAGCTGCAGCGCGCGTCGGTCAGACTCTGAGACGGCCGGGAAGGCGGGGTCAATCACATGGACGCCGATCTTTGACAACAGACAGGCCAGTTCGAGTTTCTGCTCCGGGGAAAACGCCACCCCGGGCATCTGCTCACCGTCGCGAAGCGTATCGTCATAGATGCGAATCTGGGAGGGATTCGGAAACTGCAAATGTTGCGTGAATTGAGTGGGAGGAATGGCGAGACGCTCTAACGGCTCTCGAAGATCCATGGGTCGGGATTGTACATGAAGCGCCCGAGGAGCGCCAGTTCCACCGAGGGGTTAGAAGAGCAGCTTAATGTTTGACACGAATTCGTTCAGAGTGGACTTGAGAGGATTGGACGAACTGGCCAACTTGGCTGCGCGAGCCGCGGTTTCCTTGTCGCGATAAAAGACCCCTGCCGATTCGGCGAAGCGCTTCATGACGTCAACTTCATCGAGGTGAAGATAGCGGGCATAGGTCCTGACGTAGGATTTTGCCACGGTCTCGGGAGGAAGTTTTGCATAGTGTTCGGCTTCCAGGGCTTCAAGGTGTCCGGGGCCAATACGCGTGTACATGGTGATATCGCGAAGACCGTACCCTTTCTCCGTCCTCATCCGTTTGAGATATTGCCCCAATGACTCGTCCATGAAGTTTCCCCTTCCGGTATTCGGCTGATTCCCTATCAATTCAGGGATGTTCCCCTTAAATATCGGCGGTTCCACGTAAAACTTGAGCCAACATTGCGCAATTCACACGCATCCGACCCTCGTATATTCACTGGTATGACAAGTTGTGACACTATGAGCGTTCATGGGAAACCGGTCCATGGGCTTCCGAGAGCAATCGACGTCGACCTGCAATCGTTTGTGGTCTCGACCGGCGCCCGCTTATTCCCCTGGCGATCTCAATCCCTTGTGCAGCCTGAGCGGCTGTCGCTTCTTCCGGAGGCGGAGATTGAGCATTTCCACCCCCACGGAAAAGGCCATGGCAAAATAGATGTAGCCCTT
>JBBRRL010000037.1:0-10077 GCA_038200775.1 Nitrospirales bacterium | reverse complement strand
GGGCGAGAAGATAGACAAGGAGGCGTTGAAGACTCTCGTTCGCGCCGCCGTGACCCTGAACAAGTCCACAGCCCAAGGGTTTGGGAGCGGCAAGGCAAAAACGACTACGAGAGGTGCGTGAGAATTTCTCGCCAGGTATCGACGCGCATGACGTTGGGATGAGTAAGGGGCTGCTTATTCCAAGGGCGGGTCATCAGAAAAACCTTCGCGCCGGTGTCGGCGATCCGATGGGCGTGCTCATGCCGGTCTTCAACAAACGCCTGATACGGAATGCCAAGCGCGTGTTTTTCGTCATTGAAATGTAGCTGGTCGTAGGGAATGCCTTTTCTTCGCAGCCAATGCTCGGTCCCTGCTTTCGACGCCGCGTTGCGGCTGGTCACAAGCACGATCTGGAATCGTTTGGCCAGTGACGTCAAAGCAGCCTTTGCTCCCGGAATGACCTTGAGAGTGCGACAAAGGTCGCTATTGAAGACCTCAAACAACTCCGTGAGCTGCGGTTGCGTGACGCCGTATGAGGAGTAATCATATTCCGTGATGTCTGCCTCTTCGAGGCCGATGAGAAACCTCACTCGTATCGCCTCACGCAGGCAGGCATCGGATTGAGCAAGCACATTGTCGATGTCCACGCCAAGGATTGGTTTGTCTTTGACCATAGCGCGTCGTGTTGTTATTGCAGCCCGGATTTCGCAAGCAGGCGGACGTGCTCATCAGGATCGGTCAGCGCCAGGGTGAGAGCTTCCCGAGCTGTCGGATCCCCGATTTTTCCCAGATGAAAAGCCGCTTCGATTCGCACGCCGGGATTCGGGTCCGTTTTGAGCAGGCGACTGAGAGATGTGGCCGCATCGCGATCGGCAATATCAGCGACAGCCGCCACCGCCCATCGGCGAACAACGGGGTCTTGATCGTGGAGCAAGGGGCTCACGATCTCGGAGCTTCCAACAACGGCCATGCCTCCTAAGGCTGCCGCCGCGAGGCGCTTGGTGTCGCTGCTCGTATCCTGCGCAGAGAGCCGTGCCTCCAAGAGGTGAAGCCCCGTCCGGGCTTCACCCGTCCGACCCAACGCCGGTGCGGCACTCTCTCGTACGCCGGGATCGTCATCGAACAGCAGCGGGATCAGAAACTGGCGGGCGGCGGGGCTGTCATTCCCGATCATGCCTACGCCCCACGCCGCCAAGCGTCGAACGCCGGGATCGGGATCGTTCAACGCCTCGATCAGCGCTGGGAGCGCCTCTTTCCGCCCAATCTTTCCCAGCGATTGTGCGGCGGTGCTACGTTGCGATGGGTCGGGATCTTTCAGAATTTGGAGCAGCAGGGGGACAGCTTTTTCCGGAACGGGATCTGTAAAATTTGTGGAAACAATGCAGCCGAAGAGGCCCAGCCCAGCTAGCAGCAATATCCCCCCGGCGACGAGGCCGGATGTTCTCAGCACGGCTAGCCTGATTTCTGGGTCGGCTCGTCAAGCTTCGGGGCTTGCTTGACCTGATCGATGCTGGCCTGGATTTCCTTTTGGGCCGCTTCCATCTCGGCCTTGATAGTGTGCATCTCAGGATCTACAGCCCGGCGGACATCATTTGCAGCTTCACGAAATGTGCGGAGGGCATCCCCGAGACCGGCGCCGATCGACTGCAGATCCTGGGGGCTTGGTCCCGTGCTGGCCGCACGCGTGGGTGTAGTGCTTGCATGTGGCACGAGCGACGGATCGGAGATACCAGCGGCTTCGGCAGCCTGGGAATCCTTGGTTTTCATCGCGGCTTGCTGTTTCATGACCCGATTAACGGCGTCCTTATTCACGACAGCTTTAAAGGCTGGCTCCTGGGTGGCTGTGCCTGGCGCGGCTGTTGGACTCCCGGTGGAAGGGGCAGGAGGCGCCGCCGGAGGAGGCGCCACAGGTTTCCAGGACTGTTGTGCGACCATATAGGCAGTAGTCCCAGGTGTTGCTGCCGGACCCATCTGGGGGGGGACTGGAAGTGGTCCGGACGCTGCTGGCGGCGGCCCCGTCGACGTAGATGAAGCCGTCGGCGTCGGACCCGATGTCGCTTGGGATGTCGCAGGAGGCACTACATGCGCGTCCGTTGCTTGGGCCTGCTCAGGTGAGGCGATCGGCTCCGCCTCACGGATTTCCTTTTTAAAGCCTTTCAGAGCTTTTCCCATTCCTTCGCCGATCTTCGGTAGTTTTCCAGCGCCGAAGACGATCAACACGATCACGAGGATCAGGATGAGCTCGGTGATGCCTAAGGATCCAAACATACCGCTTACTGTACCCGGCTGTTTCGAAGGCTGTCAAGGATGGCTCCGATTTGGGTGCGGGTCCTGTCGGCGAACAGCCCTGCCCGTGCTCGCTCCCGAAGCCCCAGTCGCTGCGCTCGGCCATGAGGAAAGGGACGCGTCCCAGGGACAAGAGGCCGTCTTGGCGGACTTCGGAGCGGGTGGGTGCGATGGCGGCCGGGGTGGGCGGGTGAAAAAGGTTCCGCTCGGCGCCACCCGCACGGAAAATCTATGCTAAGAAAAGGTCGGAATGCTTACACCATCGCCTGGGTCCTGTGATCGAACATCCCCACCGTGCTCAGCAGCGTAGTGCTCATAACGAATGCGCCCGCGTCCTCGCTGGCGCTTGCCGCCAGCAATATCTCGAAATGGTTCCTGCTTACGGTGGTGAGCCCCTGTTCGATGCCACCCAAGCGACGGTGTTTCGCTGACAGAGGGTCGGCTGTGGCCGGTTCGGCGCCGCCGCGTTCTAAATCTACGCGAATCTCCCTTGGCCGAGACGCCTTGACGATTGCGTGCGTTCTGTTATTCAGATTCACGCCTCGCTTGTTAGGGGATGCGACACTAAATTGACTGTGCCGCAGTTTGGCCGTACTGTGCATTATTATGGGGGACGATTTTCGGGTGACCTTCTTTTTCGGACCTGAGGAAAAGACAGATCCGAATGTCCTATTGTGCGTGTTCAACGTCAAGAAACGCAGCTGGAAGGGCGGGGTGCAGGTCGGCGTCGAGCTGACAGAGGTGCAACTATCAAAGTTGCGAGAAATGGGACAGCTCGATGAGCTGATTGAGATGATTCGCGCCAAAGCTGAACCCGAAGATTTTACCGGGTATGAGGAACGCGCCCGGGATCTATTCGTTCAGAATGTATGCTGGAGTAAGCTTGATCTTGCGATTGAGGCGGGTATAACCCAGGAAAATCAAACGATTGCCGCACCCGTTCTCATGGACGAGCTGGAGCGGCAAGTGCTCGCAGGAAGAGGCGCGATACACGGGAGCATTCTCTCGGAGCTGGATCTGTAGAATGCCTCACAAACCGAGAAGACGGGTATGACAGCAGGAAAAAAATTGCGATCCAAGGACGAATCCTATAAACAGACTGAACAGCGAGCGTGGAACACTTTCTCGAGCCGCTATACCAAGGTCACCCTTCCTGAGTTCAAACAGTACGGGGCTCGCCTGATCGAGTTGGCACACGTGCGCCGAGGGATGTGGATCCTGGATGTCGCCACCGGGCCGGGGGAGCCGGCGCTGACAATAGCTCCGCTAGTCGCCCCTACAGGCATGGTGCTGGGCATTGATTTTTCGTCCGCAATGTTGAAGGCGGCAAAAGCACGCGCGCGGCAATCGGGAATTCATAACGCGCAATTTCAGTGTATGGACGCTGAGCAATTAAAGCTTCCGGGCATGATGTTCGACCGCGTGTTTTGCCGATTTGGGCTGATGTTGATGCCAAAGGCAGAATTGGCGCTTGCCGAGATGTATCGTGTGCTAGTCCCTGATGGCCGCGTGTGTGTTGCTGTCTGGAGCACTCAGGCGAAGGTCAACACTCTGGGTGTCGTGCGCAACGTGCTCGTTCGCCACCGGGCATTCACCGCGCCGCCTGGCGCCCCAGATTTCTTTCGATTTGGACAGAGGGGCGCCCTCGAGCGGGCTCTCCGAGCCGCCGGCTTTCGAGGCATCCGAAGCGAACGAATGACGATTGAACGGGTCTTCGACGACCCTGAAGACTTTTGGAAGGCTATGAAGCAGGGACCGTGCGTTAAACGGTCGCTCGCGGCACTGTCCCTATCACGGCGCCGAATCATCAAAGAAGAAATCTGCGAGCACCTGGAGCGTTTCAAGAAAGGCGGTGCCCTGCGGATTCCCAACGAAGCAGTCCTCGCGGTCGGACACAAATGAATTGCTGACCTGCCCTTGTTGTTGAATTGCTGTAGCATCTTGTATTATAAAGATTGATGTGTTCTTACTGGCTTCTTAATTCATCGAGCAAAGGAGTACATTCATGAATCAGAACGTCATGCGGCTGGTGGTATTTAGCCTTGTCCTGGCTCTCAGTCTGAATTCGGTCGCTTTCGCGGCGGAGGGAGATTCCACCGGAAGCACAGCGGGGGATCTTGGCATCGGCGTCGCCAGCTTTTTGGTGTCCATCCCTTATGGCGCGGCAAAAATCGTTACCGCACTACTGGGAGGTATTGTGGGAGGGTTCACATACCTCTTCTCCGGATTTAATCGGGATGCAGCTGATCAGGTTTGGTACACGACCATTCCGGGAGACTACATCATTACCCCGGACCATTTGAGGGGCAAGCGAGACATCCGATTCACGGGTGTTCCGCCAGAGCATCGTTCTCCAGAGAGTCGCACCTCAGAGAGTCGCTCCCAGGAGGATCGCTTCCCAGAGGATCGCGTCCCAGAGGCTCGCGCTCCACAGAATCGCTGAGTGGGGGACCCTGCGTGAGCCCCATGGATGCCTAGACCCTTTATCGGCATCGCTCCAGATTTTAATCCCGCTTCGGATCGTAAAGGAGGGGACCGCGAGGCCGTCCTTTTTGTCAAGAATCGGTATATCGCCGCGGTGGAGGCCGCCGGCGGTATCCCGGTGATCCTCCCCATCGTTCGTGGTCCTGCCCTGTGTGCCGCATTATTGAAAAACCTTGACGGTCTGTTATTGACAGGCAGCGGTCCGGACATTGATCCGCGGCGTTATGGCGAACGCCAGCGTTTCCCGTTCAAGCTAATGAGTCCAGAACGCACACAGTCGGAATATGCCCTTGTTGTCCAGGCACGCAAGCGTGATTTGCCGGTGTTGGGAATCTGCGGAGGGATGCAATTAATGACTGTTGCTTTAGGAGGGACGCTCATCCAGGATATTGACAAGCAGGTGGAGGACCCCTTGCAGCATCGTATGACCGGGCCGGCCACCACGGTCTGCCACGGGGTGCAGATCGCGCGAGGAAGCCGTCTTGGCGAAATCCTTGGACGCGAGGTGTTTCAGGTCAATAGCTCACACCACCAAGCCGTCAAGACTGTCCCCAAGACCTTGAAGGTGAGTGCCTCGGCTTCGGACGGCGTCATCGAAGCCGTGGAAGATCCAACCAGGCGGTTCTTCCTAGGCGTCCAGTGGCATCCTGAATACCTGTATAGCCGATACCCGGCCCATAAGGCTATCTTTGGTGCCCTCGTTTCCGCAGCGCGTCAACAGCAAGCCCTCCCAGCGACACCATCAAGGGCGGGCGCCTGACACAATGCATCAGGCGTTTCGGACGAAGTCCGTTGATCGAATTCTCAGTGATTGCGAAGCTCAATCGCACAAGCTCAAACGGACGCTCACGGCCTTCGACCTGACGGCCCTCGGTATTGGGGCGATCATCGGGACCGGTATCTTTGTGTTGGTCGGGACCGCGGCAGTCGGCGCCGAAGGCCGTCCCGGCGCGGGACCTGGCTTGGTACTCTCATTTATCATGTCGGGAACCGCGTGCGCGCTGGCGGCTCTTTGCTACGCCGAGTTCGCCTCGATGATCCCCGTCGCGGGTTCGGCATATACGTATTCCTATGCCAGTCTCGGCGAGCTCCTTGCGTGGATTACCGGATGGAATCTCGTATTGGAATACGGGGTAGCTTGCGTCGCCGTGTCGATCGGGTGGTCGGGATATTTGGTGAGTATTCTGGAGCGGTTAGGGATTCACCTCCCGGCGTCCCTCGTCAATACGCCCTTCGAAGGCGGTATCATGAATCTGCCGGCGGCATTGATTGTGCTTATGCTGACGGTCTTGCTGGTCATCGGCATCAAAGAAAGCGCGCGGGTGACGAGCGTCATCGTCGTCATTAAGATTGCCGTCGTGCTGTTCTTCATCGTGGTGGGAGCATTCGCGATCGATCCTGCAAACTGGTCGCCGTTCATGCCCAATGGCTTTGCAGGGGTCGGCGCCGCCGCGGCCATCATTTTCTTTGCCTACATTGGATTTGATGCGGTGTCTACCACTGCCGAGGAGGCCTGCAATCCGCAACGGGATGTCCCGATCGGCCTCATCGCGTCATTAGGTGTTTGTACCCTTCTGTATGTTATTGTTGCCGCGGTTTTAACGGGGATCGTACCCTACCAACAGATCCATGTTAAAGCTCCCGTGGCGGAGGCCCTGAATTCCGTAGGGATACGATGGGGAGGAGCCTTGGTGGCAACAGGCGCCGTCGCAGGAATCACGAGCGTCTTGATTGTGATGCTCCTCGGGCAGATCCGCATCTTCTACGCAATGTCCCGCGACGGCTTGCTGTGGCCTTGGCTATCGGCCGTTCATCCCAAGTATGGGACGCCGCACCACGCGACCGTCGTAACGGGAATTTCAGTGGCCATCCTTGCCGCGTTGGTGCCTATCGGTGAGGCAGCGAATCTGACAAACATAGGAACCCTCTTTGCGTTTACATTAGTGTGCGGCGCAATCATTGTCTTGCGGCGGACGAACCCGAACCAGCACCGGCCATTTCGTACACCGTTTGTTCCCGTGATCCCGATCCTGGGAATGTTATCGTGTATCGGCCTCATGCTGTTTTTGCCGGCAATGACTTGGTGGCGTTTTGTGATCTGGTCTCTTATCGGAGGTGCGCTCTACATTGGTTACGGTTTGCGTCACAGCAAGATGCGGGTTCAGACCGCCAAGGCACCCCTTGCTTAATGCATACCAGGACAAGCTTGGGAAAACCTGCTGCTGATGCTACAGTACAGATGATGCCCGGACCGGGTGTGTCCACACAGACGAAAGGATAGTTATGAAACGGGCCACGACTCATGCGCTTGCTTTGGGGCTGGTGTTGGCCATGTTGAGCATGGCAGTGGATGCCGGACTGCTTTGCATTCCCGCAAACGCCGCGGAACCTCTCGAGGAGGTCGTGGTGAAGGACACCAAGCTCACGCTCGACGATGCGGACACTGAAGATTATGATCCGTGGGAGGGGTTCAATGAAAAGGTGTTCAACTTCAATTACAAACTGGACCGCTATGTCATCAAACCGGTCGCGAGGATCTATAACGAAATTGTGTTGCCGGGCGAGCAACAAGCGCTCCACAATGCCTATGACAACGTCGCCATGCCAAAGCGCTTTATCAATAGCCTGCTTCAAGGAAAATTCAAGGGAGCCAGCCGCGAAATTGCGCGTTTCGTGATCAATTCCACGCTGGGCGTGGCGGGCCTAGCGGATGTAGCGAAGTACCAGTTTCACCTCGAAAAAAGTGACGAAGATACTGGGCAGACTCTTGGTTTCTACGGGGCTGGGCCGGGGCCGTATCTCATTCTTCCGTTAACATCCCCCCTGACCGTCCGCGATGCCATCGGCTACGCATTCGATATAGCGCTGGATCCACTTACGTATGTTTTGCCCGCGCTCGGCTCGCTCGGGAAGAAGACCGAGGACGTGATCAACGATCGGTCGCTCAACCTCGATAACTATGAGAGTGTGGAAGACGCCACGCTTGACCTCTACAGTGCGGTCCGCAATGCTTATTTGACGCGACGCAAGCAGCAAATCGCGGAATAGTAGGCAAGCTAGTTCCTGCCGGTAGACATGTTTGTCGTCACCGCAGTCGCCTGAAACTTCATTGCTTTCAATTAGCTACGTACCGCTAGACAGAGATCGCCCTGTCAGGTGCAGCCGGCTCATGGCGATCCCCATACCGGCCGATAACACCCCTGGACCACGAACCTCCGAACAAGGAAAGAGGGTGTATGCGGACTCACAAGACGTATTTGGCGCTCGCACTTATCATGTCAACCGGAACACTCGGAGTCGGACCGTTACAGAGTCCGGAAATGAATGTGCAGCCTCTCGAGGAGGTTGTCGTTCATGATACCAAGCTTGGCCTTGATGATTCGGGCATGGAAGATTACGACCCCTGGGAGTCATTTAACGAGAAGATGTTTAGTTTTAATTATAAGCTCGACCACTACGTGATCAAGCCAGTAGCAACGGTGTATAACGAGATCGTGTTAGACGGAGAGAAGCAGGCCATTCATAATGCGTACGACAACATCGTCATGCCCCGGCGCTTTATTAATAGCCTCCTTCAGGGCAAATTCAGTGGCGCAGGGCGTGAGATCTCACGCTTCGTCATCAACACTACGCTTGGAGTCGGCGGGCTGGCCGACGTGGCCAAGTATCAGTTCCATATTGAGAAGAGCGACGTAAACAGCGCCGATACCTTCGGTTTCTACGGTGCAGGGCCGGGCCCATACTTGGTCCTTCCGTTCCTGCCTCCTTTTACGGTTCGTGGTGCGATCGGATACGCTTTCGATCTTGCGCTGGATCCCATTAGCTACGTGCTGCCGCTGGCGGGGAGTTTCGGAAAGACCTCAGAGGACCTCGTGAACAATCGTGCAGTCAACCTCGAAAATTATCAGAGCGTCGAAGAGGCCACCCTGGATCTATACAGCGCCGTTCGAAACGCGCATCTCACCGAGGCAAAGGCCAGATCGCACAAGGACCTTGGCTCGTCCGGCAGTCTTCGGAGTCAGGCGTCTCCGCGCGCAGAGTTCGACTCAAAATTGGCGATCCAAACGATAATGAATTGCGGCGACGGTGAACCGTCTCAAGCCAATATGAGCGGCAGGAAGATGATCTCCGGTTGCTGAAGGGCAAGCAGGCAGAAGAGATATAAAAGGTCACAGGATCAGCATCGCATCGCCGTAGCTATAAAAACGATAATGTTCAGTCGTTGCCTGGTGGTACGCCTCGAGCATCCTCTCACGCCCCGCCAGTGCGCAGACTAAGATAAAGAGCGTGCTCTTCGGAAGAT
Source organism: Nitrospirales bacterium (assembly GCA_038200775.1). Lineage (GTDB taxonomy): Bacteria > Nitrospirota > Nitrospiria > Nitrospirales > NS-4 > NS-11. The sequence continues at coordinate 1,025 of JBBRRL010000037.1, read as the reverse complement.
GGAAATTCGTAAGCATGCCGTTCACGACTTTAAATGTATAACCTGGATAGATAAACAGGTTCGTCTCGCCTGAACCCCCAGTCAACGGAAGGCCCTTCAGCGCCTCCGTCTCAAGCACGCGGACGCTCGTACTGCCCACGGCAATGATCCTGCCGCCGTGCTCACGAGTCTCGGCAATAGATTTCACAGTGTCCTCAGGTAATTCGTATGATTCCGATTCCATTTCGTGATCGCAGATGTCAGCAGATGTGACTGGCTTGAACGTGCCGGGTCCAACGTGCAGGGTAACGGTTGCTGTACGCACTTCGCGGGTTTTCAGATGGACAAGGAGCTCGCTTGTAAAGTGTAACCCTGCCGTGGGTGCAGCCACAGCGCCTGGATTTCTGGCGAAGACTGTTTGATACCGATCACGGTCCATCTCGTTTGCCATTCGACGAATGTACGGCGGCAATGGAACGGTGCCCGCCCTCTCGGCATATTTCAGCACGTCCACGCCGACAGGGAAAGCCACCACTGATCGCCCGCCTTCAGATGAAAGCACCGTGGCAGAAATATCTTCAGGTAAGTCCAACCGCTGGCCAGGCTGGATTTTGCCGCGGGCCAGCACCTGCCATATTTCTCCACCCGGTTTCCCGAAAGAGTCTTGCGCGAGCCGCCGGAGCAGCAGGAGTTCCAATTTTCCGCCGCTGGGCTTCTTCGTGCCGAACAAGCGAGCAGGAAAGACTCGGGTGTCGTTGAGGATGAGAAGATCGTGGGGGTCTAGTATTCCGGGCAGATCGGAAACGCGCTCGTGGCCAATTCGCCCCGTCCGTCGCTCGACGACCATGAGCCGGGCCTGGTGACGAGGTTCGACCGGCTGCTGGGCAATCAGGGAGGGGTCAAATGGATAGTCAAAATCCTCAAGCTGCATTAACGGGAGGGGATGGTCAAGGCTCGGATTTCTGTTCCCGGATAGTAATACGTGAGGATCGTTCCTGCGCTGTAACCACGTTCGGCAAGAACTTTGGCGCCCCATTGGCACAAGC
>JBBRRL010000036.1:0-10084 GCA_038200775.1 Nitrospirales bacterium | reverse complement strand
GGTCGCCATCCGCTTGCGGATATTCGTAGACGAGACTGGTTTTTGCGTGCTCTTGTCCTGTGAGATACTTAAACTCTGTAACCCGGGTATAGGGGTGGTCATTGGGATAGTTGATCACCGGAGCTGATTGAAAGAGCGGCCTGTCCATAGTTTCGAACCTGAACTGCAAGGACCGATAGGGAAGTTTTCCATACCTGAAATCGAAATATTCATCAATGGGTCCCGTATAGATAAGCTCTCGGTAGGGAACACAGTCTTCGATCTCACGGTAGTCCGTATTGAGTAAAATCTTAATGTTGCGATGCGCCAGCATGTTTTCAAACATGCGTGTGTATCCGTATTTGGGCATAGCTTGATAGGTATCTGTAAAATATCGGTCATCGCGGTTGGTACGGACTGGGATGCGCGCGGTCACAGCGGCGTCCAACTGCGAAGGATCAAGGCCCCACTGCTTCCTGGTGTAGCCGCGAAAGAATTTTTCATACAACTCGCGTCCTACTTTACTCACGATGACGTCTTCGGATGTGCGGATTGATGGGCGCGCTTCACTGACAGATGCAAAGAATTCCGCTACTTCAAATGACGTGAATTGAGTCCCGTACAAGCGGTTCACCGTGTCGAGGTTGATTGGAATCGGCAGCAGTTGTCCGTCTACGCAGGCTACAACCCGATGCTGATACGGACGCCACTCTGTAAACAGGGATAGATAATTGAAGACCTCACCAGAATTAGTGTGAAAAATGTGCGGCCCATATTTATGAACAAGCACCCCTGAATCATCGTAATGATCATAGGCATTCCCGGCGATGTGCGGGCGTTTATCCACAATGAGCACTTTGTTGCCGTGGTTAGCCAAACGCTCCGCCACGACGCTGCCTGCAAATCCAGCTCCCACCACCAAATAATCAAACATCGACATTTCCGTACCGTCCTTCCGGAGTCTGGAACATCTCGACCTCGTGCGGTTCCGTGAGTATGTTCTTAATGCCCGTTATGTGCATGGTTTCGGGAGAGACGAGACGTTGCACCCGGCTCGAGGCGGAAGCAGGAGAAATGATAGCTGCATCAATCAGTCGTTCTATCCTGAACCACGTTTCGTCCCATGAGGTTCCCTTAAGGAAACTGTCACTTCGTCGCACATGTTCCGCCGAGTGGTCTTTTAAGCTCTGCTCGACCGCCTTCACAAAGTTATCTACCGTATCTGCAATACGAACCAGCCCGAGCTCGCCGTAAGGCTTGACCACATCGCAGATAGACGTGGAGACGACCGACTTTCCCGCTGCCAGGTATTCCGGAGTTTTTGTAGGGCTGATGTATCTTGTCGCATCGTTGCGGGCAAACGGCAGCAGCGCAACATCCCATCCTCTGATGTAATCAGGCAGTACACCATAAGTTTTAGAACCGAGGTAGTGAATATTGGGCCTGCGAGGCGATAAATCAGGGTTGATCTTGACGACGGGGCCAATTAGGACCAACTGCCAGTCGGGCCGGGCCTCCGCCACCCCGTCAAGGAGTTTTAGATCCATGCGTTCGTCAATGACACCGAAAAACCCTAGCCGCGGATGGGGGATAGATTGTTGATCCGACGGGTCCGGGGCAGATAAACGAGCACTCGCAAAATGTTCAAAATCCACACTGCTGGGGCATGCATGTATATTCGGATGGAGGTGACGCTTGGCCTCGTATAAGCTCATGCCTCCGGTCAGTACAACATCCGCGCGCGCCAGCAATCGCGCCTCCATTTCCCTAAGGCCTGGGGGCGCTCCGTCAAAGTTTGACAGCTCGTCCATGCAGTCATAGATCACGCTCAATGGCCCGCTGTGAAAAGGTAGAGTCTTAGCGTCGCCGCGCCCCGGTGCGAGATCGTTAACGGATGCCATTCCTTGCGACGACGAAAGTAAGTGTTCGGTAAAAGCTAGTGCCATGGGCGTGTAGTACCACATCACATAGCGTACGATCTGATGGTCAATGAACAGGGCGTTCAGAAGTCGTCGAATGTGAAATGTTGGATCGCCCTGATCCCTGTCTGCTAGATGGGGCACAACGATATGGACGTGGGGAGCAGGTTGGTTAACCACCATCCGTGATAGGCCGCCGTCGAATATCGGCTCTTCAATGAAAAAGACTCGGCGCGTACGAGCACAGCGGCTCATAAGGTGTTGTGGGCGCTGAAACACGAAGTCCCATCGGAGGTGGGACAGGCATACCATGTCGGCCGCTGCTGTCAGCCCATTCATTAACATGTCCTCAACCCTGCGGCCTGAGTGCTCGGTAGATGTCGTGGAACAAGCAGTGCAGGGGTCCGGCCGCTCTGCTCCTGATAGGCGGCGGCAATTCGGCTTCCGGTATCGAGAGCGGTTCGGGGGCGGGCCAGCATAACGACCGACCCGCCAAATCCGCCGCCGGTCATGCGGGCGCCGAGAATATCCGGCTCAAGACATGCAAGTTCCACCAGGAGATCAAGTTCTGGGACGGACACCTCATAGTCATCTCGTAGCGATTTATGAGAGTCATAGAAGAGCTTGCCGAGTGTCTGAACGTCCTTATTTGTGAGGGCCTCTACCGCGAGAAGCACTCGATTATTCTCCGTAATCACATGGCGAACCCTTCGACCGTATGGCTCGGGTAAGGTCCCTATCGCGCGATCAGGCAAGCCGGGCGAGTTCTGCAAATCCCGCAGTTGATTGACTCCCAGGAGGGCCGCCGCGTGTTTACACTCCTCGCGGCGCACGCCGTATTGTCCATCGGTATGGCTATGAGAAATCCCTGAGTGAATCACAAGTAATTCCACGCTGCGTGGAATGGGAATGTGTCGGTACTGGAGCGTTTCGGTATCGATGAACAGGGCCATATGCTCTTTGCCGAAGCTACAGGCCATTGGATCCAAAATCCCGACAGGCACCCCCACAAAGTCGTTCTCGGAACGCTGCACCAGCTTGACAGCGTGAAGCGGATCAATATCCAGAGCAAAGGCCATGGCAATTGCCTGCAGCAAACTCACCCCAAGTGCGGCGCTCGATGATAGACCACTGCCTACGGGGATCTGGGATTCAATGCGAATATCACAGCCTTTGAGGGAATATCCTGTTTCTGCCAGAACGGAGGTTAGACCCTGGATGTAATCGATCCAGTGGCCCAGGCGCTTCTCCGACCCAAGGGTATATTCCATCGTAAATCCACCCACGTTAGATGACCAGGCACGGACGACACGATCGTTACGCCCAGCGAGTTCGATATAGGTCCGCTGCGGAATAGCCGTCGGCAGCACAAACCCACCGTTATAGTCCGTATGCTCTCCGAGGAGATTTACCCGGCCAGTCGCAGAACTCCTGACTTCAGATTCGTGTCCGAACACTGTGCGAAATGAGCGGTCAGGCGTCAATGTTCACCTCCACCGCTTGAAGCTCGCAGGCTTTTTCTTCTGGGAGCGTGTCGGCCGTAAAGGCACCAGCCCCAAGTTCGCTTCCAGCCAAATATTTCAGGCGGTCGGCCATGCGGTACGGTGGATAAAACTCAAAATGCAAGTGGCTCCGCGCGTAATCCGGCCCATCGGTTGGGGCCTGATGCAGCGCCATGACATAAGGGAAGGGCCGCGACCAAAGGCGGTCAAATTTCATCAAGACGACTTTCAATGCACGTGCCAGGTCGTGCCGCTCTAACCCGGTCAAACTCGGAAGCGCATGCACAGGCCGTTTCGGCGCGATCCACACCTCGTACGCATACCGTGCGCACGCAGGGACAAAAGCAACCACAGTATCCGTGTGATATAAGATCCGCCGCGCATCGCGGAGTTCTGCAGTGATCAGATCTTCAAGCAGGCCACGCCCGTTTTCTAGATAGTACGCGGCTTCAATTTCCTGCTCCCGCGCAGGTACCGGCGGTACGAACGGATAACCGTAAATCTGACCGTGCGGGTGGTCCAGTGTGGCGCCGACCTCAATGCCGCGGTTCTCAAACACGAACACATACCGGATGTCTGGCCGCGCGGCGAGATCCACATATCGATCAGTCCATACCTCGATTAGCAATTCAAGGTGATCGATCGGCAGAGCCGCAAGAGACGCAGAGGCGTCCTGAGCAAACACCACCACCTCGCATACGCCGTCCGCGGGCGCGGTCTGAACTATCGTTCGCGGGGGCTCCGAGCCATTCTCCGTCAACGCCGCCGACAGGTTTTCAAACACTGCGATGTCATAGGGGCCGGCTGGAAGCTCTGTAGGGCGTTCCTCATAGACCGAGGGCGACAAAGGATCATAGCCTGAAGTTGGCAAAAAGGTGCGATGCTGTCGATGCCCGGCGTAGATCACCCATTCGCCGCGAAGAGGATGCCATCTACGGTGTCCATGATGCCGGTCTGACGATGCCACGGGGCTGGGTGCCTGCAGATCCGGTATCGGAGAGCGTCCATACAAATACAGCGCTCGGCCATCGGGTTTTTGAAATGCACGCTTGTACATCACGCATCAGTCTCTCGGGTATTCTCAGGATCGTCATTGTCGAGGGCGGTGGACGCGGGCGACGTTGTTACAATTCGCCTGGATCCCCGAGGACCGCGGGTCGCACCGGCTATTTGCTCTAGAGGAATCTTTGGCGTTCTGTCCGCGAACAGCAGTCCGTTCGCTTCCTGATAAGTGTCGGCGAACTGGGTGTAACAAAAGCCCGAGAGCATGTCGAGCGACCGGACCACCTTCAGCAGTTCTGCATATCGCTCCGCGAGCTGTTCCGGCGTCTCGCAGCTCGAATAGCCCCAGGATCCTTTGGCGCATGACAACATCAGCCCACCGAATTCCGAAAGTACGATGGGATGATCAGCCGCAGAATGACCTTCGAGAACCAACAAGCGTCCACCGGGACGCTCGCGTCGAAATAAAACGCGTCGCACGTCATCGGCATGATACCGCCGCGCGATACGCTCCGGCTGATCATCATAATCATGGATGCCAATGATATCTGTGGCGACGCTTTCCCATCCGTCATTCCCGATGACTGGCCGTGTGGGATCCAAGGTTTTCGTGAGATGATAAAGGGCATGGACATAATCTCGTTCCGCCGAACTGTCCGGCAAGTTAGGGACACCCCACGATTCATTAAATGGCACCCACGCCATAACGCTTGGATGGCTATAGTCCCTGTCAATGATGTCCATCCACTCTCGGGTAGTGCGATCAATCGATTCCCGGGTAAAGCGATAAGCACTGGGCATTTCTTCCCATACCAACAGTCCCAGCACATCAGCCCAATACAAGTATCGCGGACTTTCAATCTTCTGGTGCTTACGTACCGCGTTAAACCCCATCGCCTTGGCAAGTTCGACATCGTGCCGCACTGCTTCGTCGTTTGGTGGGGTCAAGCCGGTCTCCGGCCAATACCCCTGATCCAGTACCATGCGAAGGGGATACGGGCGTCCATTGAGGAGCACACGATCGCCCTGGGTGGAGACCGTGCGGAGAGCCGTATAGCTGTCCATGGCATCCAGGGCCTCATCCCGCCGCCCCCATAGCTCCAGTCTCGCTTTTATTAAATGCGGTGAATCAGGGCTCCACAACAAGTCATTGCGTGAGTCATCAACCCCAGGGTCGGACAACGCGATGCGGCGAGACACCTCACCAGCCACGACGCTGTAGGTATCGTCGGCCAACACGACGCTTCCACTGCTCAACCGTACCTTGAGGCGCAGACCGTTCCGCACCTCACCTTTAATAGAAGCCTCCATGGCAATTTCCCATCGAGCGAGATGCGGCGTCCATCGCACCTTGGAGATGTGCGTGATCGGTACACGTTCTAGCCATACGCTTTGCCAGATTCCACTAGTGCGGGGGTACCAGATAGAATGCGCCTCAAGTCTCCAATCCTGTTTGCCTCGCGGTTTTGCAAGATCCTGCGGGTCGTCTTCCGCCCGCACTACTATTTCCGCGGTTGCATCACCGACATAATCCGTAATGTCGAGGCTAAACGGTGTGTAACCTCCCGTGTGCCGGGTGACGTACACATTATTGATCCAGACAGTTGCAATGTAATCGACCGCGCCGAAATGAAGAAAAAGGCGTTCGACGGCTGGCAACCTTGGAGGATCGAACCCGCGACGATACCAGCAGGCCTTATAGAACTGTAGATCGCCAACTCCGCTGCCCCCCGTTTCGGGTGCGAATGGGACTCTGATCTCCCGGTCCCACGTAACATCACGGGGACCTCTCCACTTGGCGCCGGCGTCAATTGCAAAATGCCATGGCCCATCGAGCGAGATCCAGGAGTGTCTTACAAATTGCGGGCGCGGGTAGCCCAGGCCTTCATGGGCGGTTATGGATTCGGTCTGTGCCTTGAACATCTACGAGACCCTTTAGTCAATCAGTCCGATAGCTGCAACAGATTGATGGAATCAGCTAGGAGAATGTACATCCGGCCTTGTAAATATAACATGTTGAGGTTGTCAGGTCGTTCCCCCTTGGGGGGAAGCTCTGCGTTCATTGGTGTTATTGATGGTATGGGTCTCACGCTTTTCGAACACCTCGAATGATATAGCTGACCGGCTTCATGCATGAAAGCGCATGGATGGATATCCACGCCTCATGGTAGCCCTCACCTTTGCAGAATGGACAGGGTTTAGACTGTCCATCAGCTGGACACGAATGACAACACCAGCGAATGAGGACTTCAGTATTGTTGCGGGGCGAGAGGGGCTGTTCCAAGCCTGGATCTTTCAACGTTTGTGTCATGGTGTCCCCCATTGTGTCGTCACGAGATGCCCACACAGTCTGGGGCAAGCGCGTAGAGGAGCACAGGCACAAATAACCATGTTCAACAAATTTTAGGCTCTAGGAGCTGGGACCAAATGGCTCTATTCTGATTTTCTTTTTTCTTTCGAGGAATTTTGTCGCGCAAATTTGGCGACGGCATGAGAGCGGCGGGTCACCTGCATTTTTTGAAAAATATTACGAAGATAATTTTTCACAGTCTTGTCGCTGAGACCCAGGGCAGCGGCAATCTCTTTGTTAGTATTTCCATTGGCGACATGAGTTAGAACTCGCTCTTCCTGCGGTGACAGCGGCTCCTCTCCATTGGCTACTGACTGACATTGAGCCTCCGTCCTTTTAAAAATCCGCTGGCTAATAGAAGGATCCTGTATCGTTTGGCCTTCCGCCACGGCCTTGATTGCACTGATTAAGGCAGCTTTCTTTATCTCCTTGAGAAGATAGCCGTGCGCTCCCCCGAGCATCGCCGCCATTGCCGCGTCATCATCGATATGTGAAGACAGGAAAAGTACGCGTGTGCCAGGACAGGAGGAACAAATCTCCCTGCATGCTTGAAGACCACCACCCCCAGGGAGGCGAACATTCATGAGGACGACGTCGGGTTTCAACTGCATCGCTTTTTTGACTGACTCGCCGGCGCTTTCCGCCTCTCCTACGACATAAATACCACCAGATCTAAGCAGAAGCGCGCGTAAGCCGGCCCTGACTACTTCATGATCGTCGACTAGGAGCAAGCGGATTGGTTTGGTTTCAGGCTGCATGGTCGCGTTGTTTTGAGCGGCTTGTCTTCTTCGGAATTTTGACTTTAATCCCGGATCGCATGTTCGACTTGGAGAAGATCTCGATTTGCCAGCCCAGTGACTTCGCCCGCGCACCCATATTCCGTAAGCCATGCCCTTTAGCTGTAGCGCTTTGGGGATCGAAACCTACCCCGTCATCTGTCACCTCAAACAGGATATGACCTGCCCGGAGGCCGAGCCTCACTATTCTTTCTCGTGCCTTGGAATGGCGCACGCTGTTGCTTATTGCCTCCTGCGCGATGGCGAGAAGTTCAGTGGCTTCCTGATCAGTCAACAGGCCGGGCGCCAGTCTTTTGAGGTTCAAACTAAAGGCATAACGAGCCCCTCCCATACCAGCTAGCCGCTCTAAAGACGATGCAAGATGTTTGCTCGTAATAAGCAGCGGTTCCCCCGGCGTAAGATGCGCACGTACTGCCGCCATAACGCTGTTTAAGTTCGTGATGGCGCGTGTAAGTCCGACGATGGCTTGCCTTGATCTGTTTTCTTCGAAGAGTTCACGGCATTCCTCAATACTCAGTCCGATTCCATAAATCGATTGGATGATGTTGTCATGGAGATCACGAGAAAGACGTTCGCGCGCTTCAATGAATGCCTGAAGGCGTATTTCATTATTTCGTAATTCCTGCTCCGTCCGCTTGCGTAGAAATATCTCGTCCTTCAGCTTTTGATTCAACTGTGACAGTTTCGCTGTACGTTCCCTGACCCGTTGCTGAAGTTCTGTCTGTACCTTCCGGAGCAATTGCTCGTCGTTCAGCGTGAATACCTTCCGACTGTCACCCACACTCACCACCAAACCGTCCACATCGCCGGCTTTAATCGCGCGTAACGTCTGTTCAGCTTCCTGCAGCCAGCTATTCCGCTTTGTAGATCTGCGAGCGGACCCCTTGTTCATGATTTCACCGGCGAGCCGATCGTTCCCTGGGGACGTTCAGTGCGACCAGGACATATTCTGTCTGCGATAGGTCGCCGATGATTTTACGAATTGGCGTGGGTAGCTTACGTACCAGAGTTGGGATCGCAAGAATCTCATCTTCCTGCGCTCGCTGCGGGTGGAGTAGCAGATCAATCACCTCAACGCTGTACTGACCCTTGAGGTAGGTTTTGCAGAGCCGCATGAGGTTTTCCAGCGCGTTACGGGATTTGGGGGTCTGACCAATCACATATAACCGCATATCATACTTTGGCTTTGCCTTCCCCGGTGCGCGACCCTTCAGCGGCGGCATTTATGAACGGCTCTTTCGTTTCCTGCCCGCGCTAGATTTGTGATCGACCTGCCCTCTGGCTCCGCGCGCCGAGCCAGTGAGTACTTTGCCGTCTGATTTTCTAACTACATCTAGAATTCTAATCCCTTTGTCAGTCAGCACGAATTCGCGAGACTCATTGGAGTGCGACATCCCACGTGATTTAAGGATAAAGAGCGCGCGATTGCGTTCGCCATTGTCTTCAGTATTCCGCAACAGCAGCCAGGTATCGATCAATGAGGATACGACCGCCCCGCTTTCTTCCGGAGCACCACTGGAATGTACTAGGCTCGTGATGAAAGCCGTGATCTGTCGCCCTTTGATAAAATCGATCATGCACATCAGCATGAAGCCAACCTGGCCCTCATCCCCCATCGATAAAAAGCTGGTTAATGGATCGAGGATGACCACATCGGGGCAAAAGTCTTGAACCATCTTGATCACGGTCACCAAATGCATCTCCAGCCCGGAGCCCGTCGGGCGAGTGGCATGAAACCGAAGGAGGTCTTTATCAACCCAAGTTTCGAGATTGATCCCAATGGATTGCATGTTGCGAAGAATCTGGCTCGGCGATTCCTCGAACGCTACATACAAGCATCGCTCACCGCGACTGCAGCTAGCGGCGGCAAAATGTGCCGCCAAACTGCTCTTCCCCGTCCCCGCATGTCCTGAGGCGAGTATGCTGCTGCCGCGAAAAAATCCTTTCCCTCCGAGCATGCGGTCAAGCTCAGGGACACCGCTCGGAATACGTGCATTGGAGGCTTTGTGATCGAGCCATTGAGGTAATAGGCAGAACACAGATTCCGCGTTGGTCTATGAGAAATGGGTATTCATTGGTCCCATGCAGCGAGCCGCGGTATTTCACGACCCGCAACCGGCGGGTCGACACCTGATCATTTACCCGATGATCCAGGGAGATGACGCAGTCGGACACATACTCTTCCAAGCCTTGCCGCGTGAGGGTATCGGTCCCCCGCTCGCCTGTGATGATGGCGGTCACTTCTTTGGTTTTCAACCAGCCAAAAAGGCGACGCAATTCGGCGCGCAAGATGGCATCGTTATTGAAGCCCCCAAAGAGGGCTTCGATGGTGTCCAGCACCACCCGTTTGGCTCCGATCGAATCAATGGCATGATTGAGACGAATGAACAGGCCGTCGAGGTCATAATCGCCTGCCTCCTGGATTTCTTGGCGCTCGACTCGAACATGATCGACCACTAGCTTCCGACGAGCGACCAGCGCGTCAACGTCAAATCCAAGAGAGGTGACATTTTGCGCCAGGTCCTTGGCGGTCTC
>JBBRRL010000035.1:0-10121 GCA_038200775.1 Nitrospirales bacterium | reverse complement strand
CCAGTATACGCAAGATGCTGTATAATCCTGCCCCGTTAAGCAAAATCATCGGCAAGGCCTGCCTGGCTGCCTGGAACCGAGCGTCCGGCGACCGCACCGGGAGCAGGGATCCCCGAACACGGTCGGACGAATATGCCGATAGCAGTTTGTTGCGCGGCGTAGAGTTAAATTCTGGACGCGATGTCCTCCTGACATTAGAACAAATACTTAGTTCACGGAAAACCTAAAAGCAATCAGAATTCTTGCAAAATTCTTGCATTTCTTGAAAACCCGATGCTAGGATACCGTCTCTTTCCTACCTTTTAGCGCGAAGTTCTTTCATGCGAGCTGGGAGAAGCTATGTATAAAACGATCTATGTCCCGGTAGATAACTCCGACCATTCCAACATGGCCTTAGATGTCGGCGTTTCGCTTGCGAAAACCTTCGGGTCGAAGCTCATCGGGAGTCATGTCTATGCAGCGAAAATGCATGATAAACGATTCAAGCAGATGGAGGCCGGCCTCCCCGAAGAGTACCATGATGAAAACGAGTTAGAGCGGCAACGACAGATCCATGATTCATTGATCACCCGCGGTTTACAGATCATCACGGACTCCTATCTGGACATCATTGACCAGAAGGCCGCGCAGGCAAACCTGCCGGTCGAGCGCAAATCCCTTGAGGGCCGCAACTTCAAGGTGCTCGTCGAAGACATCAACACCAACGCATACGATCTTGTGATCATGGGCTCGCTCGGCGTTGGAGCGGTGAAAGACAGCGTCATCGGCGGCGTCACAGAGCGCGTGGTCCGGCGGGTCCGGGCTTCCGACATGCTGATCATCAAGAACACCCTGCCGATGAACGGCGGCTCCATCGTCGTCGCTGTGGACGGCAGCCACTATTCTTTCGGCGGCCTCAAGACGGCGCTCGCGCTCGGAAAAGCCCTGAACAAGCCTGTCGAAGCCATCTCCGCCTTCGACCCCTATTTCCATTATGCCGCCTTCCACAGCATCTCCGGGGTGCTGAACGAAGAAGCCGGCAAGGTCTTCCGGTTCAAGGAGCAGGAGAAACTCCACGAAGAAATCATCGACAGCGGATTGGCCAAGATCTACCAGGCGCATCTCGACATCGCGCGGGAGATTGCCCAGGCCGAGGGGCAGGACATCAAGACGACCCTGCTTGACGGCAAGGCCTTTGAGAAGGTCCTGCAGTATGTGCGGCGCGAAGAACCGTGGATGCTCGTCCTTGGCCGGATCGGCGTCCATAGCGACGAGGACATGGACATCGGCTCGAACGCCGAGAACCTGCTGCGGCTTGTGAATTGTCACGTCATGATCTCGAACAAGAAATACGTGCCCCCGATCGATCAGCAGGCTGAATACACCATTTCATGGACCGAGGAAGCGCTGCGGCGCATGGAGAAGATCCCGGTGTTTGCCCGCGGCGTCGCCAAGACGGCAATCCATCGGTATGCGATCGAAAAAGGGCATACCATCATTACCAATTCCGTCGTGGACGCGGCGGTCGGTCACATTCTGCCGAAAGGCGCGATGGAGGCTATGAAGCAACTCGGTGAGACGCTGGACGTGCAGGGCATTGACCGGAATGCGATGAAGGCAGACGACGCTGTCGCGCGGGACATGGTGGGCTCGACGCTCTCTGGAATGATGGCGGGCATCGTCGAAGAGAAACCGGCTGTGAGCCCCGGCACCCAGGCCTATCTGGACCGCATGAACCAGAACTACTATCTATGCGAAGGCTGCGGGTATACGGCGAAAGGCGAACCGGCGGTGGTATGTCCCATCTGCAAGGCGGACGGTTCTCGGTTTAAGTTGATCGACCGGAGCCTCTTCGAGGCCGCCGCCAAAACCGAGGGCCTCCTCGAGACAGAACTGGCCTACGATGACGTGCCCATGACGTGGACCAAGGACGCCAAGGAAGCGATTCGGGCGGTACCCGCCGGCTTTCAACGGCGCCGCTGCAAGGCGAAAATCGAGAAGACCGCGCGCAAGATGGGCATGACGACCATTACCTTGGAATATGCCAAACCACTGATCGATGAAGCGGCGAGCGAAGAGTACACACCAATCTTTGCAAATAAGGGCTCCGGTGCCTTTCCGTCAAATAACTCGACAAATAACTCCGTGCACGATTCTGCCGCACTGGAAAAAGCCGAGCCGGGTTTCACCTGGACCGCTGACGCCCTTGCTCGCCTCGACCGGGCGCCCGCCGGCTACATGCGCGATTGCACGCGGGCATTGATCGAAAAGCACGCCGAGAAAATCGCGGCGAGAACGATCACGCACCAGATTGCTGAAGCGGGTATTGAAGAAGCCAAGGGTTACATGGAAGAAGCCATGAAAACGGGCAACCTCAAGGAGATCATCGAAAACCTCATCGGTAATAAATCATCCTCGTGAACGACTCGCTCCAGCTCATCAATCCCATTCCCCTGCGTTACGTGAATCAACCGGGCCTGCTGGCGAACACGCGGCCACCGACGCCGCAGAATGACTGGAAGCCTTACCTCATTGCGCTGAATCTGACGAAGCGCTGCAATCTTCGCTGCTCACACTGTTATCTGGACGCCACGACGCGGGCCGGCGGTGGTTTCGATGAGCTCTCCACGGAGGAAGTGTATACCCTGCTTGAACAGATGGCGGTGGTGAACAACCACTCGATCGTGGTTGTGACCGGAGGGGAACCGTTGACGCGGCCGGATGTTCGCCTTATCGCACGCAAAGCCGTGAGCCTCGGCTTCATGGTGGTGTTCGGAACCAATGGCATGCTGATCGACGATCGGCTCGCCAAGGAATTGGCCGAAATCGGCGTCATGGGCATGGGCATCAGCGTCGATTCGATTGAACCCGACAAGCATAATGCCTTTCGGGGCCTTCCGGGCGCGTGGGAGCGCACCATGGAGGGGATCGAGGCGTGCAAGCGCAACGGCCTTCAGTTTCAAATCCATTTCAGCGTGTCCCCCATGAATTATCGGGAAGTTCCTGAGATGGTCGCCTTCACCCATGCTCTGGGCGCGCGCGTCCTGAATCTGTTCTTTCTCGTCTGCACCGGTCGCGGCGAGGAGATGACGGACATTACACCAGAGCAGTATGAAACAGTGCTCACGCATCTTGTGGATATACAAAAAGAGTATCCCGATATGCTCGTTCGTGCCCGTTGTGCGCCGCACTTCAAACGTATCGCGTATGAGCGGGATCCGAATTCGCCGATCACGAAAGCTACCGGCTACATGGGCGGTGGATGCCTCGCAGGCACAAATTACGCCCGGGTCACGCCGGAGGGGAACCTAACCCCGTGTCCGTATATGCCGCTCAGCGCCGGCAATGTGCGGGAGATCAGTTTTGTTGATCTGTGGGAACGCTCCGAAGTCTTCGACTCCTTCCGAGAGCCCGCGCTCAAAGGCAAGTGCGCCGAGTGCGAGTACTCCGACATTTGCGGGGGGTGCAGGGCGCGGCCGTATGCCGACCACGGAGATTGGCTGGATGCCGATGAATGGTGCCTGTATACGCCGAAGGGCGGCGAGAAAGTACGGGTCAATGAGATCGGCGTCGACATGAAGCCCGAAACGTTTTGCGTCCAGTGGACCGAGGAAGCCACGGGGCGGTTAAAACGAATCCCCTATTTCATGCAGGCGATGGTCAAAAAAGGCGTGGAGGCAAAGGCCCGTGAACGAGGCCTGGCCACAGTGACTCCAGAATTTATGGAAGAGCTCCGCAAGGCGCGTTTCGGCAACGACAAACCGGTCTTCTCGATCTGATGGACCGCCTGATTTCCGCCTTCGTCAATCAGTGGATCCCGATCGTGAACCACTGGTTGCACCTGATGTCCGCGATTCTGTGGATCGGGAGCCTTGGCTTCCTGATGATGGCGGTCGTCCCCGCGCTGCGCAAGTCTGTCCCCTCGGAGTATTTTAAACCGCTGGCCAACGCGATTTATCAAAGATATCAAAAAATCGTGGGCGGCTTGATGCTGATCATCCTGGTCACCGGTGGCATCAACGTGGTCTACATCAATCGTTTGATGAAGGCTAATAACGGCGAAGGCTTCACCAATCCCTACCTGATTGCTCTCGGGATCAAGCTATTCTTGGTCATGTGCATCATGACGCTATTTCTGTATAATATTCTTTTCCCGCCGGACCCGGCAGAGAAGACACAGGCTGGAGAAGACGAACCCGACCCGGAAGGCGTTCCTTTTCTGCGGCCTGCGCTGTGGTTCGGGATCTTCATCGTGCTGATGGCGGCTACCTTGAAACATCTGCATCACTAAAAACCGGTTTATGCCCTCCATGACATGGTTACTCTCCCGCTCGCTTTTTCTCATTGGGCTCCTTTTTCTCAACACCGCCTGCAATAAACCGCACGAACCGGAAACGGCGCAGGCGGCCAAGCAATCTCCCAACTCCTTCAGCGCAACAGAGGACAATCTAAAGTACCTGAAGGTTGCGACTGTCGAGCGTTCCTCAGGCGGAGCCACTATTGCTTTGAACGGCCGTGTCACCTTTGATGAAGAGCACACGGCTCAGGTTGGCTCGCCTGTCGAGGGCCGGATTACCCGGGTTCTGGCAAAGCCCGGTGACACTGTGCGCCGGGGGCAGCTATTGCTGAAGCTGCACAGCGCCGTCTTTACGTTAACGGAGTCCGCCGAAGAAAAGGCCCGTTCGGCGCTACAAGTAGCCGAAAAAAATCTTGAACGGGCGCAGCGGCTATTCGCGGAGGGCGCAGCATCTCAGCGCGAAGTGATCGAGGCCGAGGACGTCCTGGCGCAAGCGCGGGCAGAGTACGCGCGAGCGGCAGCTGATCTCGCCAGTCTTGGGGGTCAGGAAGCGAAACACTCCGCGGAGTTTGAATTGAAGGCACCCATTAACGGCGTCGTCGTGGCACGCGCCCCCGCAGTGGCGTTGGGCGCGGAGGTTCAGCCGGGAAGCGGCTCATTGTTCACAATTGCGGATCTCTCTCTCGTCTGGGTTCTGGCGGATCTCCCGGAACGCGAAATGGCCGGCGTGCAAAAAGGTTTGCCGGTTGATGTGGAAGCGCAGGCGTACCCCGGAGTGCGGTTCAATGGGACTGTCACCTACGTGAGTGAGCTCTTGGATCAGAACACGCGCGCGGCTAAGCTCAGGTGCGCCGTTCCGAACGAGAAGCACTTTTTGAAACCGGAGATGTTTGTGCGCGTGACGCTGCACCAGCCGAGCGCCGATCTTCTGATCCCAACTTCGGCGGTCGTCACGAAAGGTGATGCCTTTTACGTCTATGTCGAGGATGATGACAAGTCGAGGAACTACACACCCCGCGCAGTCATTCTTGGGCCCGAAATAGGGTCTTATGTGCCGGTGATAAAAGGGTTGCACGGCGGCGAGCGGATTGTCGTCGAGGGAGCCATCCTTCTGGATACCGCCTTTCACAAGCTCCTCTGAGAATTCCCACATATGCTTCACCAACTGATCGATCTGGCGGTTCACCGCCGGCTCGCGACCCTGTTATCTACTATCGCCGTGCTGGCGTGTGGGCTCTATGCGTATGTCAATCTTCCGATAGAAGCCTATCCCGATGTCACCAATCTCCAAGTAAATGTGATTACCTTGTTCCCGGGACAAGCCGCGGAAGAAGTCGAGCGGCAAGTGACGATTCCGATTGAGCGCAGCCTGAGTGCTCTACCCAAGGCGATTGACCAGCGTTCCGTTTCAGTCTTCGGGTTGTCGTATATCATTGTGACATTTGATGATGATGTGGACATGTACTTCGCGCGTCAAGTCGTGACAGAACGTCTCCGCCAAGTAGAGTTACCGGAAAACATCGTGCCGGTACTTGGCCCGCAGATCACACCGCTGGGTGAGGTCTATCAATTCACACTTGAGGGCGGCGGGAAATCGCCGACCGAACTTCGCACGCTTCTCGACTGGACCGTCGTACCGTATCTCAAGCAGGTCACGGGCGTGGCCGATGTGGTGGCCCTCGGGGGATTCCGGAAGGAGATGCATATCCTGGTCGCCCCAGATCGCCTGAAGGCTTATGGGATCACATTACCCACTGTCTATGATGCTCTCGCTCGCTCTAACGCGAATATTGGGGCCGGCTACATCTCCCACGGCCAGGAGCAGTATATCGTCCGCGGACTGGGACTTATCCGCTCCGCTGACGACATCAAGGAGGTCGTGCTGGCTGCAGAGAAAGGGACGCCGGTGCGCGTTCGTGACGTCGCCACACTGGTGGAAGCGTATACGCCCCGGCAGGGCGCGGTCGGCCGCGGGCAGAACACGGAAGCCGTAGAGGGCTTTGTGCTCATGCGCCGCGCGGAAAATCCTTCCATTGTCTTGGCGCAGCTCCGGGACAAGGTAGAGAGTTTGAACAACGGCATTCTTCCGGAAGGCACAAAGATCGTTCCATTCATCGATCGCAGCACGTTCGTTCATCAGACCCTGCACACGGTTCGTATCAACCTTGTTGAGGGGGCATTGCTCGTCACCGGTGTGGTCTGGCTGTTCCTCCGGACATGGCGGGGGTCCATTGCCGTAGCGGTCGTCATCCCTGCATCATTGTTGATGGGCTTTCTTGGCCTCTACCTCATCAAAGTCCCCGCAAATCTGATCTCTATGGGGGCCATCGACTTCGGCATCATTGTGGACGGCGCGGTGATCCTGGTCGAGAATATTTACCGCCGCCTGGCCAAACGTCACCCCAGTCCTCACTTAGTTCCGATTGTCATTGCTCAAGCAGCCAAGGAAGTCGCGCGTCCTACGCTGATTTCCATCATGATCATTATGGCGGCCCTTATCCCGATCTATTCCTTTCAGCGCGTTGAAGGACGTATCTTCAGCCCGATGGCGTATACCTATGCGTTTTGTCTCACCGGAGCGCTTATCTTTTCCTTTACGACTGTTCTGGCTGTCGCCGCGCTGTTGATTCGCAAGTCTCCGCCCGAAGAAGAAAGGGAGCCCTGGCTGCTGGCGGCCATGCGACGTCGCGTGGAACCGCTGGTTCAACGCGCGCTGGCGTACCGATACATCGTGATCGCATGCATGTTCGGGCTGCTGCTCGTGGCGGGCTTGCTCATGACGCGCCTGGGAACGGAATTTCTCCCGGAGCTTAATGAAGGGGACCTCCATCTCTATGTAGAGATGCCGAACGCGATCTCGCTGCCTGAGGGCCAGAAAATCCTGGGCGAGGTCCGCGGGATGCTCGGAGAGTTTCCCGAAGTGGCGGGGGTGCTTTCAGAGCAGGGACGCCCCGAAGACGGCACCGATACCATAGGGCCCAACCAGAGCGAGACGTTCATTCATCTGCATCCTGAAGGGGAGTGGACAACCCGCCGTTCAAAGCCGCAACTCGTGGAAGCCATGCGTCAGAAAGTCAGCCGAATACCGGGCGTGATGTTTAACTTTTCACAGCCGATTGCGGACAATGTGCAGGAGGCCATCAGCGGCATCCGCGGCCAGGTGGTCATCAAGGTGTTCGGCGAAGATCCCTCCATCCTGCAAACCAAGGCCTCAGAGATCCTCTCGGTGTTGAAAACAGTGACCGCGGTGGAAGACCCGGCGGTGTATCGCACAGGGAAAATTCCTCAACTCGTGATCGAATTGGATCGATCGTCCATTGCGCGCTATGGCGTGACGATCGCGGATGTCGAGCGCGTGATTGAAACCGCGATAGGCGGACGGATTGCCACAGAGTTCTGGGAGGGCGAGAAACGGTTCGGGGTACGCGTGCTTCTGGCTGAGTCAAACCGCGCCAGCGCATCACGGATCGGAGAAATCACCGTCGGAACGCCGGATGGCGGCCGGATCCGATTGGACACCTTCGCCAAGATCCGCGTGGCCGAAGGCCAGGCACAACTGTGGCGGCAGAATAACAGCAAATTTGTCGCCGTCAAATGCAACATCGGAGACCGGGACATGGGGAGTTTCGTCGCTGACGCGATGCAGAAGGTCCAACGCGCAGTGAAGCTGCCCGCCGGCTATTACATTACATGGGGCGGTGAATTCGAGAATCAGCAGCGGGCCATGGCCCGGCTCAGCGTCGTGGTCCCGATGGCATTGCTGGCGGTCATTGCACTGCTATATCTGGCCTTCGGGTCATTTCGTGACGCTCTGTTGATTATCCTTGTCGCTCCGTGTGCTTTCGTCGGGGGGGTGATCACCCTATGGGTTACCGGGACGGTCTTCTCCGTTTCAGCCGCTGTCGGCCTTATCGCGCTCATGGGCCAGACGGTGCTAAATGGGGTACTGCTCGTCGCTACATTCAGACAACTGCAGCCGGAGGAAGAGGCGATGACTACTAACGAATTGATCTTGAAGGGCGTAAGCCTTCGCCTCAGAGCCCTGGTCATGACGGCTCTTTTAGCGAGTCTGGGTCTTGTTCCCGCGGCCGTTTCCCACGGCATGGGATCGGAGATCCAACGACCCTTTGCGCTGGTCATTATTGGAGGCATCGTGACCTCCACTGCGCTCACCCTTTTCCTCATCCCCGTCCTGTTCAGCTTCCCGGCGTTTTCTAAAATCCTCCGCCCAGGGATGAGCCTGCGGCCATCGCCTGCGCCGCTGATGTTTCTATTATTCTTCAGTCTTTTGCTTGTCCCCGCAGAGGCGTCGCCCGAGGAACAGTCCCCTTCCAAGGCTCTAGGCCCAATCGCGACTGCCTCTCCACTGTCCCTGGACGACGCCTTGAGGGCGTACGAAGCAGGCAATCTCGAGCTTAAGTCTGCCCGTGCGCAAGTCGAAGTCGCACGTCAACAGATCAGAGCTGCTGGACTGTTGGAGAATCCCACGGTTTCGCACTCACAAGGACATAACAATTCCGGCACACCGACAAACGGCAACCACTATTATTCCAATATCCTTTCCCAGACGGTCCCCATCGCAGGGCAGTTAGGTCTTCGCCGACAGGTGGCTGAGGCCAATCTGGCCGCCGCCGAAGCGTTGTTCGGATTGCGAGATATCGCGCTTCGGCTGTCGTTACTGAGAGCCTACGGGCGTCTTATGGCGGCCCAGCAAAGGGTCTTATTTACCCAACGAGATGTCGCTTCACTGGAGGACGTCGTGGGTGTTCTTCGAAAGCGTGTGAGCTCTGGAGCGACGGCGCAATACGATCTCACCAGAGCCGAACTCGAGATGGAGCGGGTCAGGAGCGAGCTGAGTGAAGCGCTCACCGATGAAAAGCGAGGACGCGAGGAACTCCGCAAAGCTATCGGCGCGGCTGCCCCTCAAGGAGCTTTTTCTGCAATCCCCCTCGGTCTGAATCTAACAGACATCCAAACTGAAGCGCTCATTGCCTTGGCGCAGACAACCCGGCCTGACTTGAAGATCGCACGCGCCATCGCCTCAGGCGCCGAAGTGTCGGCCAGCCTGGCGCGTCGGGAAGTGGTGCCGGACTTGACCTTCAGCCTCGGCATGCTCAACACCGCTGGGCCAAGCAGCACAGACTTGATCGGGGGAGTTTCGGTGCCCCTTCCGATTTTTCGCCGCGGTCAAGGCACGGTTCGCGCCGCGCGCTTTTCTGCAGACGCCGCCCGTTTTGATGTTCAGGCCCTGGAGACTCGCATTCCCACGGAGGTCAATCGCGCGGCGGCTGTCTATCAACAACGGCGGTTGGAGCGCGAACGCTTTCAAACAGCCGTGAAGGAGCGGTCGGAACGCTTGCTTCGTATCGCTCAGTCAGCCTATAGAGAAGGTGCCCGGGGCATACTCGAGCTTGTGGATGCTTACCGAACGAATCGGGAGGTGCGTCTAAGAGATTTGGAGCTTCGAGCCTTGGTCGAGGAGGCGCAATATGATCTGACCGAAGCGGTGGGTGATCTCACTCCACTCAACATCGGCGTTAGGCCGTAGGCAACATGGTTTCATGAACGAGGAGGATCTCATGAAGATAAGAACTAATCCGGTTTTGCGACGGACCCTCTCGGTGATCCTGGCAGCAGCTTTCCTCGTAGGAACAGGAGTTCCAGGTTTTACCGCTGACAACAAGGATAAGGCGCCCTCGAAGACAGCAGCCGCCAAGGAGGCCAGCAAGTCCCTGGTCGACATCAACTCGGCCAGCAAGGAGGAACTAGAGGCATTATCTGGAATCGGAACAGCCTACTCCGATAAGATCATCAGCGGCCGACCTTACAATGGTAAGAATGACCT